>NZ_BLAY01000016.1 GCF_020521235.1 Microseira wollei NIES-4236
GGTAGGGGCACGGCAGGAGAAAACGATCTACAAGCTCTGATTTGATGCTTGCCGTGCCGCCACCAGCGAAGCCGATCCAGCACCATCGGTTTGGTAGGGGCACGGCAGGAGAAAACGATCTACAAGCTCTGATTTGATGCTTGCCGTGCCCCTACTTAGACAAAATTGGTGGATCCAATTCGGGAATGGGGTAGATGCACTGTTGCTATCTGCACAAGTCATGGGCATTCTTGAACAAGGAGGCGTTGATTCAAACAGCCTTTGCGACCCAATCCACAAGAGATTTTCAGCTATAAAACCTACTCGGCACTGGTGCAGTCAAGCCAAAATGGAAACAACTCCAACCAGCAACGCCATACAACCAACCCCACCAGAGATGGAAACGAAGCCCGATTTTATCGCCAGTCAGCCGCAAAACCAGACAGAGCAACAAATCGCACTAGCTGGAGTACTGGCGAGGACTCGGCAGTCACTGGATTTAGCAACCATCTTCCAAACCGCCGCTACCGAAGTACGAACTCTGCTCAAAGCCGACCGGGTGGCGGTGTTTCGCTTTTATCCCAAGTTGGACTGGGAGGGGAGGTGCGTTTGCGAGGACAAAGCATCAGACTGGAATTCAATTTTAGCGGTGAAACTTGACAAAAGCAGCTTTGGCGAACGGTTTACCCACTATCAAAAAGGTCGCGTTGAAGCCGTCCCTGACATCAATCGGGCCAAGTTGAGCCAGTCTTATATCGAGATGCTCAAACAATTTCAAGTCCAGGCTAACTTAGTTGTACCCCTGCTGAAAGGAAAAGAACTGTGGGGGTTGCTCTGCGTTCATCAGTGCAGTAATTCCCGTCGCTGGAAAGAATCCGAGATGGAATTGGTTAAACAAATTGCAGCTCATTTGGGGGTGAGGCTGCAATACACCGAATTACTCGTGCAAGCAAGGGGAAAAGCTAAGCAACAGAAAGCATTGGCTCGAGTAATTACGCGAATTCGCGCACCGATGGATTTAGAAACCATCTTCAAAACCACCGTTACCGAAGTGCGGCGACTGCTCAAAGCAGACCGGGTTGGCGTATTTCGGTTTTATCCGGAATTCGACTGGGAGGGAGAATTCATTTCCGAAGACGTGGCGGATGGCTGGAATAGTGCCCTCGCCGCCAAAGTCTACGACCATTGCTTTAGTAAAAAATTTGCTGCGTTGTATCACCAGGGGCGGGTGAATGCGATCGCAGACATCTATCAAGGCCAGTTTAGCGATTGTTACATCCAGATTTTGGCAAAATTCCAAGTCCGCGCCAGCGTCATCGCACCCCTGCTCAACGGCAAAGATCTTTGGGGGTTGCTGTGCATTCATCAATGCAGCCGTCCCCGTGATTGGAAGCGCTCTGAAATAGAATTTACGAGTCAAATTGCCCAACACCTGGGCGTGGCGCTACAACACACCGAATCCCTCACCCAAGCTCGTTCCCAGGCAGAGCAACAAAAAGCTTTAGCCGGGGTAATCGCCAGGATTCGCCAGTCTTTGGATTTGGAAACCATATTTAAAACCACCGCCACCGAAGTGCGCCAACTGCTGAAAGCAGACCGCGTTGGCGTGTTTCGCTTCGCTCCGGAATTCGACTGGGAAGGGGAATTTATCTATGAAGATGTGGGAGAAAGCTGGAATTCAGTTGTAGCCGCCAAAGTTTACGACCACTGCTTTAGCGACAAGTTTGCCCGTCTGTATCAGCAGGGTAGAATTAACGCGATCGCTGACATCTATCGCGGGGAATTTAGCGATTGTTATATAAAGATTCTAGAAAGATTCCAAGTCCGCGCCAACATAGTCGCTCCCCTAATCAAAGGAAAAGACCTCTGGGGATTGTTGTGCATCCATCAATGCAGCGGTCCCCGTCGCTGGGAATCCTACGAAATCGAATTCGTCAGTCAAATTGCCGAACACATGGGGGTAGCGCTAGAGCAAGCGGAATACCTCGAACAAGTCAAAGCCCAATCGGCACAACTGGCAAAAGCCGCAGAACAGGCGAGAATAGCCGAACGGCAGCGCGCATTGGCAACAGTAGTCGATAAAATTCGCCAGTCCCTCCACCTGGAAACTATTTTCCACAATACCGTCCAAGAAGTCCGGCATCTTTTGCAAACCGATCGAGTCGCCATCTATCGCATCAATCCTGATTGGAGCGGTCAATTCGTGGCAGAATCCGTCGCCGAAGGGTGGAATTCCTTGATCCAGAAGCAGCTAGAGAAACCCGATATCGTCGAAGATATCAGTAAATGTACGTTTACATATTTAGGTAATAACTCGCTTCTTAGCGATACCTACTTAAAAGACACCGAGGGGGGGCGCTTCACTAAGGGTGAATTGTTCCGCATCTGCGATGACATCTACAGCGCTGGGTTTCCCGATTGCTACATTGAAGTTCTAGAAAGCTATCACGCTAAGGCTTATATCATTGTGGCGATCTATTACGATCGCAAGCTGTGGGGCTTGCTGGGCGCTTACCAAAATACCGGCCCCCGCCACTGGCAAGGGGATGAGGTATATTTAGTTACCCAGATCGGCACTCAATTGGGCATCGCCTTGCAGCAAGCCGAATACCTGCAACAAGTCAAAACTCAAGCCGAAGAACTGGAGAAAGCCGCCGAAAGGCAAAGGGCGCTCGCCACAACGGTGGAAAAAATTCGCCAGTCTCTCGATCTCGATAGTATTTTCCGAGCGACGACCCAAGAAGTGCGGCAGCTACTGGAAGTCGAGCGCGTGGCGATTTATCGGTTCTACCCCGATTGGAGTGGGGAGTTTGTCGCCGATTCTATCGTTGATGGTTGGAAACCCTTGGTAAAAAATCAACCCTCGATCGAAGATATTTTCTTGCCAAAAACTCAAGCAGGGCGTTATCCCCGCAACGAAACATTTGTACCAATTTTGCCTGGTGAAAAGCTTTGGGGATTGCTAGTCGCTTATCAAAACTCCCAGCCGCGTTACTGGCAAGATGAGGAAATTAACTTGCTCGCCCAAGTCGGCGTGCAACTGGGAATTGCCATTCAACAAGCCGAATTACTCGAACAAACGCGCCAGCAAGCAGAGGAACTGACCCAGGCATTCAAAGAATTGCAGCGCTCGCAAGACCAACTGATTCAGCGGGAAAAAATGGCTGGCTTGGGACAGTTGGTGGCTGGAGTTGCCCATGAAATTAATAACCCCGTTAACTTTATCTACGGCAACGTCAGCCATGTCAGCGAATATACCCAAGATTTGCTAAACTTACTGAACCTATACCAGAGATACTATCCCAGTCCCGTCCCACAAATTCAAGAACAAGTCGAAGCGATCGATGTGGAATTTATTAGCAAAGACTTGCCTAAAACCCTAGCCTCAATGAAAATGGGGGCAGACCGCATCCGGCAGTTAGTGTTGTTGTTACGCACCTTCTCCCGACTCGACGAGGCGCAAATGAAATTAGTTGACCTGCACGAGGGCATAGACAGCACATTGTTAATTTTGCAACATCGGTTAAAAGGAAATACAGATTTACCCGATATTGAGGTGATCAAAGAATACGGAGATTTGCCACCAGTCGAGTGCTATCCGGCGCAGTTGAATCAGGTGTTTTTGAATATCCTCAGTAATGGGATCGATGCGATCGAAGATGGTCATGGATCGTCCCCCGCCATCTCTCCCAGTAGGGGGGAAGATCGGGGGTGGTCAAAACCAGTTGGGGATCGATGGGAGAAGGAAGACATTTCTTCCCTAACAGCTACAATTGACCGCACCCGCGAAAATAACGGAAAAGGTTTCTTCAGCATCGCAGCTGGGAACGGCAGTTCCCCTCGCTCATTACCAATGACCCATGACAAATTACCGAGGATTCGGATTCGCACCTGTGCGATCCGCGATAGAGAACAAGGAATCGCCGATAGAGTGTTAATTCGGATCTCTGACAACGGACCTGGGATTCCCGAAGAAGTGCGCTCGCGCATCTTTGACCCCTTCTTCACCACCAAACCCATCGGTAGAGGTACGGGTCTGGGACTTTCTATTAGCTACCAAATTGTCGTGGAAAAACACCGAGGTCAGCTTAGGTGTATTGCCCTACCAGAGCAAGGCACTGAGTTCCAAATTGAAATTCCCATCAAGCAGTCAGATCAATAATAGGGAAAATCAACCAGCTTGATGGCATCCCTCAAACATCTTCTCCCGCGTCCCCAATAGTAGGGGCAAGGGATCAACAAGAGCAAGCTGTATCCCAAGGGAAATGTGTACTAGGTCACATTTTATAGCTTGTTTAAGGGTAAACACGTAGATTAAATTCTCAGTTTATATTTAAATTATGTTGAATTCATCAGTGTCTTATTGTTAACAAACGCGATACAACAGAAAAGAAACTTATAGGAGTTGAAACTTGCTCGCCAGCTGGACGCGAAGTGAGCGATGCTTTCTCATGGGAAAAGTAGCTATTTTAAGCTGCTGAAAAAGTCAGAGAAACCTATTAGTCCAACGGACGAGAGGAAGCTAGCTGGTGCGTGCATCTTTCGATACCAAGGTGATTCTCAATAGAAATACTGAACCTAGTTGCCAGAAAAAACATCGCGTTCCAGCAAGATTAAGTCAACATTTGTCCTTATATTCGCTTAGGTAATCAGGATGACCAACGATTTAGCTAAAGACAAACTGAGCGACCTGTTAGAAACGCTGAGCCAAAGGCAGTTTACAGGCAAGCTGGAAGTACAGGCATTACCAGTCACTTGGAACCTTTACTTTTGCCTCGGTCGCCTGGTCTGGATAGGGGGAGGCGCCCATGGCATTAGGCGCTGGTACAGACTTCTGAGTCAGTACTGTCCCCAAATACCTCCCAAGAGTATCCGTCCCCGCCTGGTCGATGATTCTCACTCCTGGAAGTATCAAGCCTTAACCATCTTGGTGAAGCAACAAAAGATCCAACACGAACAAGCCGTAGGTGTAATCAAAAGCACGATCGCCGAAGTTTTGTTCGATATCCTCCAGCAGGAAGAGAAAGCACCGCTGACTTTCATCTGCAATTTTTCCGACGAGCAAACGGTTCTGGATACCTCACTCATCCCGATCCACCCGATACAAGCGCTCTCTGAAGCGCAGCAAGCTTGGAAAACCTGGCGCAATGCTGGCTTGGCGAGTGTATCTCCCAACATGGGGGCGGTGATTAAGCAACCAGAGCAACTGCAACAGCTGGCTTCACCCCAGGTTTACCAAACCCTGGTGAAGCTGATAGATGGAAAGCGAAGTCTGCGGGATGTGGCGGTTAAGGTCAAGCAAGATGAACTGGTACTGGTGCGAAGTCTCATCCCCTATATCCGCAAAAAAGTGATAGTACTGACCAACATTCCCGACTTTCGCCCACCAACTACAAACGCCACAACATCCCCAAAGGCAAACCACTCTACCCCCGAAGTTTATGCATCCAACCTAGAGGAGCATCAAGCAGTAGCAGCAGAAGCCTTTTCTTCTCCCGTCGCAGCCTGCCATTCCCAATTACCCATCACCAAACCCAAAATAGTTAGACCCCTAGTGGCTCATGTAGAAGATAGCTTACAGGAACGCCAACTGATGCAGGAGATCTTGACAGGGGCTAGCTATGGATTTGCCAGCATTGAAGATTCCATGCAAGCCTTGCCTTTGCTGCTCGAACATAAGCCCGATTTAATTTTCCTGGATTTGGTCATGCCAGTTGCCAACGGCTACGAAATTTGCGCCCAAATTCGGAGAATTTCCATCTTCAAAGATACCCCTGTTATTATTCTTACGGGCAATGATGGCATTGTTGACCGAGTTCGCGCCAAGATGGTCGGCGCCACCGACTTTTTGGCTAAACCAATCTCAGAACAAAAAGTTTTGGCAGCCCTGCAAAAGCACTTGAATTTGGAATCTTTACCCCCAGATGCAGCCCTGGCAAATTTAAGCTTTCAAACTTCAACCTGAATCGATTTTAAATTTCAAATTTCAACTCGGCTATCGTTCATTTAATTGGCAATTCATTCAGAGGTTTACATGAGTACCGTATTATTAGTTGAAGACAGTTTAACCGAGAGGGAAATCCTCACCCATTATCTGCAACAAGCCGGTTTAGCTGTGGTGAGTGCCAAAAGCGGGGAAGAGGCTCAAGCAAAACTGCATTTACAAAAACCAAGTTTGATTATTCTTGATGTCGTTCTGCCCGATCAAAGTGGGTTTGAACTGTGCCGAGAAATTAAAACCGATCCGGGAACTAATAAAATTCCGGTAGTAATTTGCTCGACAAAAAACACCGATGTTGACAAAATGTGGGCGAATATGCTAGGTGCTGATGCTTACTTGGCCAAACCCGTGGATCAGACAGACTTGGTGCGTACAATTCGACAATTAATTCAGTAGAATTTTATATTGCAGATTTAAGATTTCAGATTTAAATAGAATCTAAAATCTGCAATATAAAATATGAAATTAATCAAATAAACCATGATTGATGCTGCAAAAAATTCCAATTCAACGTCGGTTGCTAGGATTGAGGCAATCAATGCTTCCCTAGAAGAAGGAGAAAAGTTTTTACGCTTTCAGCTAGGCGCAGAAGCGATAGCCTTACTTCCTTTGAACATTATCAAACAGGTGATGCAGGTGTCGGTGAATGAAATTTTGCCCGTGCCTCAAATGCCTGGTTGCGTGTTAGGAATTTACAACTGGCGCGGCGAAATGCTCTGGTTGGTCGATCTAGGTCAACTGGTAGGATTTCTGCCGCTTGTTAGTTCAGAAAATGTGATGGCGATCGCTATCCAAATTCAAGACAAAATTCTGGGATTAGTCGTAAGACAAATTAACGACATCGATCGCCATCACCTAGACCAGATCAACCTGCCTGCTATCGGATTATTTGCTCCCGAATTGATGCCGTATTTACAGGGTTACATAATCGGATCAAATCAAGAAGTTTTGATGTTACTAAATGGCTCAGCGATCGCCAATGCTCCCCTGTGGCAAATTAATAGGTTTGTAGGCGCTTAAGCGCCTACTACGAACCCAATTACCAATTAGCAATTAGCAATTAGCAATGACTACAACACCCTATTCCCCCACTGATGTAACGAAAAACGGTCAGAAAGTTGAGACAAATTCGACCAACGGCAACTCTCCGATTCGAGCGATTGCTACTGGATTAAGCAGTCTAAAAAATGACCTGGAGCAATCTGGAGTCTGGGAAAGTTCAGAAATTGCTCATAAACTTCTGCGTTTAGAACAATTAGTAACAGCCGTAGAGCAAAAATTTCACCCGGTTTGGGAGACTTCGATTCAGGCAAAATTCAAGGCGGAACAGGAGAAATTACTAGCGATCGCATCGAGTATTCGCCAATCTCCGAACTGGGACAGCAAGCTCAAAACCGCCGTTAGCGAACTGCGCCAACACTTGGCTAGCGATCGCGTACTCGTTTATCGCTTTCAAGGGGAAAAGAGCGGTGCTGTGATGGCAGAAGCAATCGAGATGGGATGCACTCCATTATTGGGGGAAGTGGCTACTAGCTGTTTTGGAGCCGACTCTGCGGCAGATTATCGGCATCGGCGGTTAGTTACTATTAATGACATCTCTGAAATCCAACTGACATCGGAGCAAATCCAGTCATGGGATAAGGTACAAGCAAAGGCAAGTGTCAGCGTACCGCTGCTAGTAGGCGAACAAGTTTGGGGATTGCTAGTAGCGCAGCAATGCAATGCAACTCGTAACTGGTTGGAAAGCGAAATCCACTTGCTTTACACCATTGCCACCGAACTGACAATTCACCTGCAACAATCCGAGTTTCGATGGCAGTTACAACTGCAACCAGAACAAGAGCGAAGCCTCAATAACCTACTCAGCCGTATCCGGCAATGTCAGAATTTGGATACCTTATTTAAGTCAACCTGTCGCGAAGTGCGGCAGTTACTTAAAGTAGACCGAGTCGTCGTGTTTCGCTTCTTGGCGGAATCTAACTTTAACGAAGGAGAATTTATCGCCGAAGACGTGCAACCGGGGTTTGTTGCCACCTTGGGGAATAAGTTTTACGACAGCTATTTCGGTCGAGATTACGCAACCCAATATCGCCAGGGTAGAATTCAAGCAGTTGCTGATATCTACCATGCGGGATTATCAGATTGCCACGTGCAACAACTCGCCCAATTTCAAATCCGATCCAACTTAATTGTGCCGTTGATGAAAGGGGAAGAATTGTGGGGAATGCTGTGCATTCACCAGTGTAGAGATAGCCATGAATGGCAAAGTTATGAAATTGAGTTTGTCAAGCGGATTGCAGCTCAATTTGGCATGGCCTTAGCACAAGCTGACTACCTGGAACAACTGCACCAGAAGTCTGAGGAATTAGCGACTGTCGCGGAACGGGAGAAAAATTATATTCAGGGCCTCGGCAAGATGGGACAATGGATCGCCGAGCAAATTCAGAAGTCGTCAGACGTTAAAACCATTTTCCAATCCGCCACGCAACAAGTCCGACGCTTATTGAAAGCAGATCGAGCTGTTATTTATCGCTTCAATCCTGACTGGAGTGGTAGCTTTGTGGTCGAGTCCGTTGCTACTGGTTGGACGCCGATTTTGTCGCAACAATCGAAAGGCGGAGACTTAGTATCGGGTATTGTGGAATGCGGCATGTTGCGTCTGGGAGATGTGGTTGCACCGAGGCTTCCAGATACTTATATGCAGAAAACGAGAGGAGGCGGTTTCCAGCAGCGCCAAACTTTCCTCGTGGATGATATTTATCAAGCTGGTTTTTCCGATTGCTACATCGAAGCTTTGGAGCAATTGGAAGTCAAAGCCTACATGATCGTCCCAATTTTTATGGGAGAAAAACTTTGGGGCTTGCTGGCAACTTATCAAAATTCTGGGCCGCGTCATTGGCAAGAATCAGAACTGAATTTGCTGACTCAAGTTGGGATTCAATTAGGGATGGCTTTGCTGCAAGACAGAACCTTTAAACAATTGCGGGCGAAATCGGAAAAACTGGCACTTGTCGCAGAAAAGGAAAAAGCCTTAACCAAAGTGATCGAAAAAATTCGTCAGTCGCAGAATGTCAATACAATCTTCAGAGCAGCGACCCAAGAAATGCGACAGTTGCTCAATGTAGAACGAGTAGCAGTGTACCAATTCCAACCTGATTGGAGTGGTGTATTTGTAGCAGAGTCAGTGGGGATTGGTTGGACGCAATGGGTGGGATCTGGGATCAAAACAATTTGGGAAGATACGCACTTGCAAGAAACTCAAGGGGGTCGGTATCGCAACAATCAAAAATTAGCGATTGCTGACATCTACAAAGCTCACGACGTTCTCGAAGCCGGTCTGTCTCCCTGCCACCTGGACATTTTAGAGCAATTCCAGATCCGAGCTTATGCGATCGTACCGATTTTTAAAGGGGAACAGCTTTGGGGACTGCTAGCTGCGTATCAACACTCCAAAACTAGGCAATGGGAAGATACCGAGATGGGTTGGTTGGCTCAAATTGGCATTCAACTAGGACTCGTATTGCGCCAAGCTAACTATCTGGAACAATTGCAACAACAATCAGAACAATTGGCAATTGCCGCGAAACGAGAAAAAGAAGCCAAAGAACAACTGCAACAGCGTGCGATTCAATTGCTGCAAAACATTCAACCAACTTTAAAAGGCGATTTAACCGTGCGCCTGCCAATTTCAACCGATGAAGTCGGAACGATTGCAGACGCTTACAATAACACGATTCAAAGCTTACGCAAAATCCTCGTACAAGTGCAGGACGCTACTGCAAAAGTCGCTCAAACTTCTGGCGTTAGCAGCATTTCAATTGAAGAACTATCCGCACAAGCACAAAATCAGTTCCGCGAACTCACTTCCGCTTTGAACCAAGTTGAATCAATGGCAAGTTCAATTCAAGCCGTTGCTAAAAACGCCACATTGGTAGAAGTTGCCGTCCAACAAGCCAACCAAATTGTGCGCCAAGGCGATATGGCAATGAACCGCACCGTAGATGAAATTATCGCAATTCGAGAAACAGTTGCCAAGACTGGGAAGAAGATTAAACGCTTGAGCGAATCATCTCAAAAAATCTCCAAAGCTGTTAATTTGATTGGCAACTTAGCGACTCAAACCAACTTGCTGGCGCTCAATGCTGCGATTGAAGCTACCAGAGCGGGAGAATACGGTAAAGGGTTTGCAGTCGTTGCCGATGAAGTGCGGAGTTTGGCGCGTCAATCGGCAGCAGCAACGACAGAAATTGAACAACTCGTGCAGGGAATTCAAGCCGAAACGGGTGAAGTTGTCACCGAAATGGAAACGGGCATTCAACAAGTAGTTCTTGGGACTAATTTGGTGAATGAAACTCGGCAAAGTTTGAATGAAATTGTGACAGCAACGGCACAAATTCAACAGTTAGTCGAGGGAATTACCCAAGCCACTCAACTGGAAACCGAGCAATCGAAGTCCGTGACAGAAACCATGACCAAAGTGGCTGCGATCGCCAGCCAAACTTCCGATCATTCCCTGCAAATTTCCAACTCTTTCAAAGAGTTACTCACAATGGCAGAAGAATTGCAGGCTAGCGTGGGGAGGTTTAAAGTTAATTAATTTCAGATTTGAGATTGCCGATTTCAGATTAGATTTCAGATTTGAGATTGCCGATTTCAGATTTCAGATTAGCTCTGGTATCTGCGATCCAAAATTTGCAATTATCTAGGAGTGATTGTGGATCAAGAACAGATGAAAAGCCGAACTAAAAATTTGGCTAAACGGGTGATTAATCTATGCAGAACACTTCCAGAAACTAGAGAAGGTAAGCTGATTGGAAACCAACTTTTTAGATCGGGAACTTGAGTAGGTGCAAATTATCGGGCAGCTTGTCGGGGGCGTTCGCGATCTGACTTTATAGCCAAACTCGGTATTGTCTTAGAAGCAGCTGACGAATCGCTCTACTGGTTAGAAATACTCGCCGAGACTGAAATTGTAAAGCCTGACCTCTTGAGGTCACTTATGAACGAAGCTGAAGAATTGGTATCTATATTTGTCGTTAGTCTTAATACAGCTAAAAGACAACAATGAAATTGCAGATTTCAGATGGCAGATTTAAATAAATCTTCAATCTGCCATCTGAAATATAAAATCTGCTATTCCTCCAATTTACTCAATCTGAAATCTCAAAGCTGAAATCTCAAAGCTGCTATTCCTCCAATTCCCTCAATCTGAAATCTCAAAGCTGAAATCTAAAATATGCTATTCCTCCAATTCCCTCAATCTGAAATCTCAAAGCTGAAATCTAAAATATGCTATTCCTCCAATTCCCTCAATCTGAAATCTCAAATCTGAAATCTAAAATCCAATGAGCTACGATACCGACATTCGCCAACAAGCTTACCAGTACTTCGTTCAAGAAGCACCCGAATTATTGCAAGCACTTGAACAAGATTTGTTTAGTCTGGCAGAAGAGCGCACTATTGTTAAAGTACATAACCTGATGCGGACAACTCATACGCTTAAAGGTGCTGCTGCCAATGTGGGGTTAGAGACAATTAAAACAATTGCTCACCACTTGGAAGATGTATTTAAAGCTCTGTATAATCCGGATGTAGTTATTGATGCAGAGTTAGAAGCGCTGCTGCTGCAAGGTTATGAATGTCTGCGCTTACCTTTAATGGCAGAAATGACGGGGGGTTATGTTAATAATGATGAAGTAACGGAACGGGCAGTTTCTGTTTTCGCTCAGTTGCAAGAGAAATTGGGAGACTATTTCGATCGGGAAACTCCTATCCCGACTTCTGTTGAATTGGGGTTTGATATTACCCAATCGATTTTTGAGGTGGGTGTAAAGCAACGCCTGGAAAGTTTAGCAGCGGTTTTATTAAATAATTCCGATCCGACACAAGTAGCATCGGCGTTGCGCGAGCAAGCGGAAATATTTGTCGGGTTGGCAGAGTCTTTAAATTTACCGGGGTTTGGCGCGATCGCATCGCGCACCCTCGCCGCCTTAGACGCTCATCCCCTCGACGCGCATCGGGTGCTAGAAGTCGCGCTCAAGGACTTTCAGGCAGGGTGGGATGCGGTGGTATCAGGCGATCGCACCTTTGGTGGAGAACCTTCTTTAGAATTACAACAATTAGCCGAAACAATAGAAGAATTTCAAACTGCAGACAATTCCGAATACTTAAATCCCTTTAAAACTTCCTTTTTCGATTTAGTTGAATTTAAAAGTCTAGAAGATACCGAGCGAATTGAGACTAATTTATTTGCTAATACATCTCAGGCTAATGACCCCGTTATAATTGAGGATGACCCCTGGGAAATTGAAGATAATTTCACCGAAAGCGATGGAGAATATGAAACGTTTGATTCGGAAAAATATGGTTATTTAGATGAATCGGAGATCGTAATTGAGATAGAAACAGAAGATTTTCCCGAGTCAACTTTAGCGCCAAACGATGAATCAACAGAACTAGAAATTGAAGAAATTTTAATTGATAGCAACGTCAGGGAAATTAAGCATGGGGAATTATCTAACTGCGGGGATGAATCAAAGGCAGGCATAGCTCCAGAAAATACAGAAGATTTAGATTTATCAAAATCTGCTTTGCCACCCAGTTTAACTGAGGTTTTTGGCAACTTTATAGAGAAGGCTGAAGATGCTGATTCAAAAACAGAATCTGCTCCGGAATTGCCAAATGAAAATAAAGATTATAACTCCAATCTGCCATCACTTAACACAGCGCCATCTAACCCTATCTCAAGTTTAAAATTACACCCATCTCCAGTTCCCAATTCCCCACCAAAGGTTAAAATTCCCCGCTCGATTGTGCGGGTTGATTTAGAGTTGCTAGAACGCCTCAGTCACATGGGGGGAGAACTGTTAATCAACCACAACCGACAAGCTAATATTAACGAACAATTGCAAGCAGCGCTCGCGCAACTACGATGGCGTCACAGGCGACACCAGCAAACCACCAATCAACTGCGCGATTGGTCGGATCGCCTACTCAGTATCCAAACAAATAATACCAAAGAAAATTTCCCCAATTACCAATTACCCATTACCCATTACCCATCACCCATTACCAGTAACTTTGATTCTTTAGAGTTAGACCGCTACAGCGAACTTCACCTGCTGTTGCAGTCACTCTTGGAAGAAATGGTGCAACTGGAAGAAGCTAGCGACTCGATCGATTTATTAACAACGCAATCAGCGCAAATTTTAGAAAAACAGCGCCGCCTGTTAAATACCGTGCAAGACGATATGCAGGAGGCCAGAATGTCTCCCTTGGGAGACATTTTTTCCCGTTTTTCTCGACTGTTGCAACAACTCTCAATTGCTCATAAAAAACCAGTCCAGTTGACGCTCTTGGGGACAGATGTTTTAGTCGATCGATCCCTGACAGAAAAGTTGTATGACCCCCTATTGCACTTAGTCCGCAACGCTTTCGATCACGGTATTGAACCTGCTGAAATTCGCGCTGAGCGGGGGAAAGAATCAACAGGTAAAATTGAAATTCGCGCCTATCATCAGGGGAATCAAACGATTATTGAAGTCAGGGATGATGGTGGGGGAATAGATTGCGATCGCGTCCGTCAGCGTGCGGTTGAACTCCATTGGATGTCTGCGGAACAAGCGAGCAATTTATCTGAAGACGAAATATTAGATTTATTATTCCAGCCGGGATTTTCTACCGTTTCTAAATTAAGCGATCTTTCCGGGCGAGGTGTTGGGCTAGATGTTGTCCGCACCCAGATGCAAGCACTTTCCGGAGCGGTTATCGTTCGATCTCAACCTCAAAAAGGAACTACATTTTTATTGCAGTTTCCGCTTAGTCTGACGATGGCTAAGTTGATGATTTGCGAGGCGGGTGGTGCTGTTTATGCTTTGCTATCCGATGCGATCGAGCAAATTTTAATTCCCAAATCTGACCAAATTAAACACAATAACGGTCAAAGAGTTTTGCACTTGAAACAAGGCGGTATTCAAAGCATCGTTCCCGCGTATACTATGACCGATTTGTTAGGAATCAGCAGCAAAGAACTATCGAGCGCTAAAAACGGACAGCAGAAAAATCCGATGTTATTGCTGCGCCAACGTTCTCAGACCGGGTTATGGGAAGGAGCGGAATTGGTAGGGTTAGAAATTGACCAAATTTTGGGCGAACAAGAGTTAGTTATTCGACCTTTGGGGAAAGCGATCGCACCCCCCAGTTATGTTTATGGTGGCAGCACTTTAGCCGATGCTCGCCTCACTCTGGTAATTGATAGTACAGCTTTGGTAAATAGTTGGCTGAATCAACTCGGTGGGAAATTGCATATTTCAGATTTTAGATTTCAAATTGAAAGTAAAAATTATGCTTTAAATTTGCAATCTGAAAGCTCAAATTTGCAATTAAAGCAACTTCCTGCCGCTAAAGTTGTTTTGGTCGTCGATGATTCAATTAGCGTGCGGCAAACTTTAGCGCTGACCCTGCAAAAAGCTGGCTACAAAGTGCTACAAGCACAGAACGGTCGCGAAGCGATACAGCAATTGCAACACCATCCCGAAATTCGCTTGGTTATTTGCGATATTGAAATGCCTTCGATGAATGGATTTGAGTTTTTAAGTTATTGTCGTCAGGATGGGGTATTAGCCAAGTTGCCCATTGTTATGTTGACTTCTCGCACGGCGGAAAAACATCGCTGCTTAGCTTGTGAATTGGGAGCTTTGGGTTACTTTAACAAACCGTTCAGAGAAGAGGAAATTTTACGCGCGATCGCTGCTTTGATCGAGCAAAATTAGCGTTATACGCACCTACCCAGAAACCCGGTTTTGCTAAAAAACCGGGTTTCTTTACAGCGGATTGCACTCGTATGAGGTACACCTTTGTTTGTCAAGCGCGCTGCCATTTTTGCTGCGCGCTTGACAAACAAAGCCTGAAGGCTGTACCTCACTCGCTTGCAATCCGCTGTAACGGTAATCTGCGTGCGATCGCTGTGGGTTACAGAAGTTTGCAGCGTGCGATCTCTCTTGCTAGTGGAGAAGATGAAGATGCGATCGCTAAGTATTTATTCTGTTTCCCCTTTGTATTCGGGAATATATGTAAAATTTTGTGACTAATAATGCGTAAAACTACGGAAACTGAATCAGAGTAGTTTATAAAGGCATCAGCACACCCTGTTAGCGCTGGCTGTGACGGGTTCGGCTCAAACAGTGAAATTTAGGAGGAAATTCAATGAGTTACTCAATGAAGGCGAAATTAATGATAGCCGTGACCTCAGCTACGGTGCTTGGAATGTCAGCTTTTATGGAACCGGCAGCAGCGCAGCGGGTAACAAGTGGTAATACGTACTTCAACACAGGAACAGATCAAGAGAGTGTTATAGCTAAATTTAGTTTGATCGCTACAGGAGAAGATGGTCAATGTACTTTTGATGCGGTAACAGAATCACCCACCACATGTCTTTTTACTGGAGCTATCCAAAACTATACTCTTGGGTCAGGAAGTCTTAGGGATGTTGATCGTAAGATTCGCGTTGATAGTGAAGGAAATTATATTAGCGGCGTTTTTAATGCTAGGGAAGTCTTACCTGGTGTGGGAAATTTGAAGGCAGATATTAATCGAAACAATTCGCCAGCAATTTTCGCTGGTAGGGAATTTATTCAATATAGTATCGTTGCTCCAGCAGGAAGCAATCAGAATACTTTGGTATATGGACTAGATTTCTTAAACCCAAACTTCAGCATACAAAATGCATTCCGCCCAGCCGACCTAAAATTGCCTGTTGATTTTGATAAAGATGCAGCCATTAAATCCTTATCATATATCTTGGATAACAACCTTTTAGGTTTGACAGAAGGTATCGGAATCGGAGGTAGTCTTAACCAGATTGTTTTGCGGGAAAAATTTGAGCAGGGTGTCCCTGTTGCTTCTCTCCCAGAACCTAGCTTCACTCTAGGGCTTTTGGCAGTTTTGGGTGCAGGGTCATTGCTGAAGCGTAAAATAAAGCAGAGCTGAACAGCTTAAACGGTCAGGACTTACGCACGACGAGACCAAAAACCCGGTTTCTTCGTCGATTTCTCGTTGACAAACCAACGATTTTTCCTAGAAACCGGGTTGCTTTGCGTAAGTCCTGACGGTGAAACAATCTGTCCAGTTACCTTTTTAGCCGACACCCTGAAATTATGCAGCAATCTTCCCTCAAATTTTGGTTGTTTAATGGAGGTTTTCTAATTTATTTGCTAGCCTCTCAACCAACAGCGGCGCAGATTGTTCCAGATGCCACATTGCCCAATAATTCTATCGTCTCGCCCAATTGCACTAACTGCGAAATCACAGGTGGTACCACCGTTGGCAACAATCTGTTTCATAGCTTTGAGCAATTTTCCATTCTCACAGGTGGTACTGCCTATTTCAACAACGCTGTGACGATTGAGAATATCATCAGCCGTGTTACGGGTAAGTCGGTTTCTAACATTGATGGGTTAATCCGCGCTAACGGTGCAGCGAATCTGCTTCTAATCAACCCCAATGGAATTATTTTTGGCCCTAATGCTTCCCTAGACATTCGCGGTTCTTTTGTGGCAAGCACCGCTAATAGCCTGAAATTTTCTGATGGTACGGAGTTGAGTGCCACAACAACTCAGGCTACACCGCTACTCACCGTTAGCGTACCTGTGGGTCTGGGATTTGGAGCAACGCCTGGGAGAATAGTTAATCGAGCTGCTCTAGTCGATACCAACCAGAATCCAGTTGGTCTTCAGATTCAATCCGGGAAAACCTTGGCGCTTGTGGGAGGTGAAGTGTCGCTGGAGGGTGGTTTCCTGACAACACCTGGGGGACGAATTGAGGTGGGAAGTGTTGCCAGCAACAATTCAGTTAGTCTAATTCCAACAAACCAAGGTTGGGTACTCGGCTACGAGGGCATCCAAAACTTTCAGGACATTAGCCTATCCCAAGCTGCTTTTATCGGTAGTAACAATTTTAGGGGCGCTGATATCCAGATTCAGGGAAGGCAGATCAGACTTACTGAGGGGAGTCAGGTTAATTCCGTTACTCAAGTGCCTCAAGCAGGAAATTTAAAGGTGGGTGCTTCCGAGTCAGTAGAACTCGTAGGTGCCCCAACAGATTTGTTTCCCACAGGTCTGTTCTATCAAGTCCGAGGGGACGCCACAGGCGAAGGAAGAACGCTAACAATCGAAACCGGAAGGCTGAGGGTTCAGGGCGGGGCACAAGTATCCACTGGCACGTCTGGCACAGGTAGAGGTGTGGACTTGAGAGTAAGTGCCTCAGAGTTAGTAGAACTGGTAGGCAACTCACCAACTCGTAATGAGCCAAGTGGTCTGTTTGCCCGCGTTAGAGAGGGAGCCACGGGCAATGGCGGAACCCTAACGATCAAAACAAGAAGGCTGATTGTCCAAGATGGGGCACAAGTATCAAGCGATACTTTTGGCTCTGGTCGCGCCGGAGATTTGAGTGTAAGCGCCTTGGAGTCAGTAGAACTGGTGGGCAGGACGCAAGATAACGAAGCTAGTGGTCTGTCCGCATCTAATCAGGGTGAGCCAGAAGCTCCTGGCTTTCCCGTACCTACGGGTGATGCCGGGGATTTAGAAATTACAACTCGACGGCTGGTTGTTCTGGGTGGGGCACAGATATTAACGGTTGCCCGAAGTGGCGGACAAGGGGGAACTTTGACCATCAACGCCTCTGATTCTGTCCTTCTGAGTGGAACCGGACCGAAACCGGAGTCTGAAGAAGGTAGAAGTGGTATTTTTGTGTCGGCTGAATCAGGGGCTAACCGTCAGGCAGGGGAATTAAACATTAGCACTGGACAGTTAACGGTCGAAGATGGTGCCAGAATATCAGCGGATAATCTTGGTGGTCCAAACAATATAGGAGGAAATGCAACCTTAAATGTCAGGCAGTTGATTATTCGGAACGGAGGACAAGTTAGGGCTGGCTCTTTTGGCACAGGTCCAGGCGGTATTTTGAATGTAAACGCTACTGAATCTGTACAGGTTATTGGTTCAAGAATCATTGGTTCTACCACTGTTCCCAGCGAGTTGTTCACTGAAGCTCAATCTTCTGGAGACGCTGGCAACTTAAACATTACTACCAGGAATTTAAGCGTCCGAAATGGAGCGCAAGTCACTGTGAGCAGTACAGGTTCAGGACAGGCGGGAGAGGCGGGTACATTGGTAATAAATGCTCGCTCTATCCAACTGGACAACTCTGGAAGTATTAGCGCTGATACCAAAGGAGGTGGAGGCGATATCACAGTGACTTCGCCCTTTCTGATCATGCGCCGAAACAGCAGCATCACCACCAACGCAGAGGGAAGCAATATCCCCGGCGGCAACATCACCCTCAACACCGATATTCTCGTTGCTTTAGAAAATAGCGATATCAGCGCTAATTCTAAAGAATTCCAAGGGGGTAATGTCACCATCAACGCTCAAGCCATTTTTGGCACGCAACCCCGCGATGCAAAGACGAATGAGAGCGACATTACCGCGACTGGGGAAACTAAAGCAGGCACGATAATCATCAACACTCCCGATGTTGACCCCAGTTCCGGATTAATCCAATTGCCAGAGAATTTCGTCGATGCTTCCAGTCTAGTTGACCGTCGCTGTTCGCCTTCTAATCGCGCCAGTCGCTTTGTAGTTACGGGTAGCGGCGGTTTGCCTTCGAGTCCAATTGCAGTCCTCAGCGGTGACGCGATTGATGTTAATTGGGTTACTCTTCCCCAGGAGAAGGGCAGGGGGGCAGAGGAGCAGAGGAGCAGGGGGGCAGAGGAGGATAATTTTATCGTTGGCTCGCGCATTGTAGAGGCGCAAGGATGGGTTAAAGGCCCCAACGGCGAGGTGATTCTCACCGCATATCCGCCTACCGCCACGTCCCATAATTCTTGGCAAAGGCCAATTGAATGCCCTTAACCCATAACTCGCTTCGCCCATAACCCGCCAGGGAATAAATTCCCACAGCGAGTAGCCAAAGTCCGTTAAAACGGACTGAAAACCATCGATTCCCAATACACCTCTCCAAAAACTACCCTCTATGGCAGGCAGGATGCCCACCCCACAAGAGTTGTTGCAGAAGTTTAATAGTCGGTTTTAACCGACTTAAGCTATTAGCCAGGGAATTTATTCCCTGGCGGGTTGGGAGGAAATGCAACACGATCTGCGTTACCAGGCCGGAGCCTGGTAACGAGGCGACGAGGCGAATCGAAGCGGATTTGGTATCAATTGTATAGCGGCAGAATTAATTCTGCCGCTATACAATTATATATGCTGTACTTCACGAGGTATCCGAGCGTGACTGTAGCTACCAATATCCCCAAAGCCTACGCAGAAATCGTTGAATTTTTTGCCGCTGGAACCACTCCCCAAAGCATTATCGATTTTCAACTATCCGATGAAGGTAAAGAGTATATAGAAGACCTGATTTATCGATATAAAACAGAAGGTCTGACAAAGGATGAGCAAAAAGAATTAGACCAATTTTTGGTACTAGAACACCTGATTACACTAATTAAAGCCCGCGCTCATTCGTACATCAAGGAGGGGTAATTGTTGTCATGTCTCGTCCTTACATTAATGCAGAAATTCGACGTTTAGTTGCCCTCCGCTCGGATTATCTCTGTGAATACTGCCTAATTTCAGAGGCAGACAGATCGGGTTATCAAGTTGACCATATTATTAGTGTAAAACATGGTGGATCGACAACAGCAGATAATCTTGCTTATGCTTGTGTTTTCTGCAATCTCCAGAAAGGAACCGATCTAGGCTCAATTCTTTGGCGGACTGGAGAACTTGTCCGGTTTTTCAACCCCCGCAGAGACTTTTGGGGCGATCATTTTCAACTCAATGAAGCTGTAATTCAACCCCGGACAGATATTGGAGAAGTAACGGCGCGTATTCTAGAGTTTAACAGCGATGACCGTCTTATAGAGCGCCAATTATTAATCGCAGTTGGTAGGTATCCTTCAGCGTCTGCGCTACAACGTATGACTCGGTAATATGGTTAAGAAACGGTCTGGATTTTTACCGATTCTGTTGCGACGGGAAAATGCGATCGCGCAGCGTCTCCCCAGGAGAATCGCGCCCCCTCTGATGCTGTTTTTGGCTATATTATTGGGCGGCGCTTCATTGCCGAGTTTCGCCCCTATTGTTGCGGATTCCATCGGTGAAAGTGTATCCGATGCCGAAAAATTAGTTGATTTGGGCAGAAGTTTGTACTCAGCTCAACGATATGCGGAAGCAGCGACAGTTTTGCAACAAGCAATCGCCGATTTTAAAGCGAATGGGAATGAATTGAAGGGCGCGATCGCCCAAAGCAATCTCTCGTTAGTTTATCAGCAACTCGGACAGTGGGATTTGGCAGAAAATGCGATTGCCCAAAGTCTCAATCTATTACAAACTGGCGGAAATACAAGCAACGCACAAACTCAAATTCTCGCCCAAGCTTTAGATGTTCGAGGGCGTCTATATTTGCTGCGGGGACAAGGGGAAAATGCTCTCAATACCTGGCGACAAGCATCTAATATTTATGCAAGATTGGGGGATGAAACTGGAGTAATCCGTAACCGCATTAACCAAGCGCAAGCTTTACAAGCTTTGGGACTTTATCATCAAGCGCAGAACACTTTAACTGAAGCGAATCAAAGTCTGCAAAAACAACCAGACTCGCCGCTGAAAGCGAAAGGATTGCGGAGTTTGGGGAATGTTTTGCGAGTAATTGGCGATTTAAAACAATCCCAGGAAATCTTAGAGCAAAGTTTGGCAGTGGCGAAGCGATCGCCATCTCCCCAAGATATTAGCGCCGCCCTACTCAGTTTGGGCAATACCGCCCGCGCCAGAGCAGATATTCCAACTGCTTTAACATTGTATCAACAAGCAAGTGAGGAAGCAGTTTCAGCGAGCGAACGCATCCAAGCTCAATTAAATCAGTTAAGTCTCTTAGTTGAAATCCAGGGTAGCAGGGGAGCAGGTGAGAATTCCCCATCCCCAATTACCAATTACCAATTACCCATTCCCAATATAGAAGCTAACCTGAATAATCTGCCTCCCAGTCGAGCAACAGTTTATGCCAGAATTAATTTAGCTCAAAGTCTAATTCGCCTCAAACAACAAAATTATACAAACGCTCCAGCAGAGTCGGAAATTGCTCAAGTTTTGGTGGCAGCAATTCAACAGGCGAAAAGTCTCCAAGATCAACAAGCAACCAGTTATGCACTCGGTATTCTGGGGGAATTATACGAAGTCGCTCAACAGCGTTCAAATGCTCAAGAAGTTACCCAGCAAGCTTTATTTATCGCCCAAACAATTGATGCCAAAGATATTGCTTATCGTTGGCAATGGCAAATGGGAAGGTTGCTGAAACAGGAGGGGAATATAAAAGGAGCGATCGCAGCTTACACCGAAGCGGTAAACAACCTCAAATCTATCCGCAGAGATTTATCTGCTGTCAATCCTGATGTGCAATTTAACTTTCGCGATGAAGTCGAACCCGTATATAGACAGCTGGTTGATTTGCTATTGCAATCCGAACCAAGTCAAGAAAATCTGGTTCAAGCTCGCAATTTAATTGAATCTTTGCAATTAGCAGAATTAGAGAATTTTTTCCGGGCAAGTTGTTTGGATGCTAACCCAGAACTCATCGACCGAATTGTCGATAAAGAAGACAAAACAGCAGCGGTTATCTATCCGATTATTTTAGGCGATCGCCTAGAAGTCATCCTCAAATTACCCACTCAAGAAAAACTCCGCCATTACGTAAGTTATAAATCGCAAAACGAAATAGAAACAACCTTAGAACAACTGCGACAATCCCTGTTAGATGTGACTCAAACTTCTCAGGTTAAGCGGCAATCTCACCTGGTATATGAATTGTTAATTCTCCCGATAGAATCAGAGTTGGCTAATAGCAAAATCAAAAATTTAGTGTTTGTTCTGGATGGGTCATTGCGGAATATTCCGATGGCAGTACTCTACGACAAACAACAGCAGAAATATTTGGTAGAAAAGTATGCGATCGCTTTAGCTCCAGGTCTACAATTAATACAAACGAAACCGCTGCAAAAACAACAATTGCGCGCCCTAACGGGTGGAGTAGCTGAGGGACGCGAAATCGAAGACCGCAAGTTTCCCCCCCTGGGAAACGTCAGGATTGAACTAGAGAGAATTCAGTCTGAAGTGTCTAACAGTGAAGAACTGTTGAATCAAACGTTTACAATAACCAACCTACAAAACCAACTCAAATCGACTAACTTTTCTGTCGTTCACATCGCAACTCACGGCGAATTCAGTTCTAATCCCGAAGCAACTTTTATTCTAACTTGGAATCAACTCCTGAAAGCCAGAGATTTTGATAACTTACTGCGAGTTAGTAACCAAAATCTTTCTAACACGATTGAATTACTCGTCCTCAGTGCCTGCAAAACTGCTCAGGGAGACAAACGAGCTGCATTAGGATTAGCTGGTATTGCTGTACGAGCAGGCGCGCGCAGTACCCTAGCAACTTTATGGTCAGTGGACGATGAATCCACTACCAAACTGATGAGTCGCTTCTACCGAGAGTTAAAGACTGGAGTGAATAAAGCCGAAGCACTTCAACGCGCTCAATTAGCTGTTTTTGCCAATGAAAAACGACCCTATTTTTGGGCATCTTACGTGTTAGTAGGAAATTGGCTGTGAACTGCCCATCGCTACAGCGGGTTGCACTCGGATGAGGGATGAGGGAGATGATGGAGATGAGGAAGTAGAAACAATTTCTTCCCTACCTTCATCACCTTCCCCATCTTCCCCATCTTCTATAGTGGAGACTTATATCATGTCCGCGAGAGATCAGTTGTGTATAGTTGATTGTGCGAAAAAGCGTTTTTTCTCCCCCAGCTCCCCCATCCCCTTTGCTCCCCCAGCTCTCCAAACGCAACCGATGCAACCGGACACGATATTACACCTACTTATATCATGTCCGTTGAATCACCCGTAATAAAATCTCACCAGGTTGCCGCACAGATACCCCGCATGTAGGGGCACGGCATCTTTAAGTTATTTGTATCTGCCAAAATATCTCGGATGTTCCCTACAACCCGATCTAAGAAACCGGGTTTCTTCGCAGATCTCTAGTTCTCTTGCGACGATTTTTCAGAGAAACTTTGGTGTTTGCGTAAGTCCTGATTACCTATCTCTTCTTTTCTATTACCTCTGTGTTCTCTGTGCCTCTGTGGTTAGTTAATTAGATATTCTTCTGACGCGAAGGGAGTAGTTAAAAACTATAACGCTGAACAATCGGTTCTTGAGCCAGGTCTTCCAAACCAACCCCTATTAATAGGTTAGCCCAATCCTGAACCAACCTAGCATTGCCTGCATCGGTGCGGCGGAGGTCAGCTAAATTGGTTAACGCATCGTACCAAATATTATTAGCAGCATAGGCAATATACTCGCTTGATTGTGCTGCTTTTAACTGACTCTCAAGTTCCGGGGTCAGCGCCACCCGTTCTACCCAAACATCAACATAAAAATTATCAGATGTTTGCTGCGGATTGCCACAATAAACTTTGAAGTACCAATGATATTTCTTGCCTATTTCTAAAGAGTATTGCGGATTTGGAGGCAGGCTGAGACTAATAACACCAGACTTTTCAGGCAGAGTCAGAGGTGTGCGGTACACATCATTTTCTTCACCATTTTGCGACACCTGCAACACAAACTCTCCAGCGCGCAGGTTCGCTGGTAACTCAGGAACATAAACCCAAAAAGTTGGACGATCGGCAACTGTTAATGCCAAAAAAGATTTCGACTCATCGAGTACGTTTTTGCCGTTAACCAGCTTCCAAGTTTCTTTACCAAGCACCAAAGCAGTCAGAGGTTTATTCAATTCTGGGCAACCATCACGACTGGTTCCTCCTCTGCGACGACCTGTGGGTGCGCCGTCACCGGGGGGAAATCGCACCTGCGCCACGACAGAGTTACTGACCGATCGGGCAACCTGCGATCGCACCTGTAGAGGGCTACTAATAAAAGTAGCGAGTGCTAAAGCGATCGCAAAACCCAATCTCACTTCCTGGAAAACAAACTTCTTCCTAGCCATAATTCAGCATCCAAAGGTCTACTATTATTGACAAAAAGGGAACTCCTTGTAGACCACCACACTAATGCTACTTCAGTCGCTAATAAAGCCAACGCCGATGGAACGAAGGGCACCCACCCAGCTGCTGTAAAGATGATAAAGCAAATCCCAAAAAGCATTCCTAAAGTGACAACTCCGGCTAATCCAAGACCCAGTGGCTGTCGAATGCACAGTGCTAGCATTCCTCCCACCAACGCCCATCCCCATACCCAAAAAACTTCCACCCACTCAGGCCACCACCACAACAAAGGTCTACGATCCAAAACAGCACTCAGAATCTGACTCACCATCTGCGCTTGCACAAACACCCCTGGAATTAAAGTTTGATTCGGCGGCGCATTAACGCTGTAGGGAGTTTTCCATTGATCGGCAGTAGTTGGCGCAGTAACGCCAATCAAAACGATCCGATTCTTCACATATTCCCTTAATTCAGGGTTAATTCGGTTATTCAGAATATCTCTGAGAGAAATCTGGGGGGCAATGTTTTGTAAAGAGCGTAGGGAACGATAATTAAGCAACACTTGATAACCCGATGCATCCACTCGTTGATAGCCGCCAGATTGGGATTTTAATTTCTTAAAAACAACATCGCCAATTTGCAATTCCCCCTGCTTCGTAAATTTGGCCTCTATGCTTTGTGCATTCAAATAATCAAGTGCCATCTGGAGACTAAAGGCATTATCTGCGGCACAAGGAGATGTTAGGGGAGGCATTAAATGCAACAAATGGCGACGGGCAATTTCATCATCATCTGCCACAAAATCGCTAAAACCCAGACGTTTTTTTGGAACTTCAGGCGGGGGAGGATTGCCATCTGGTGCGCCATCTTCAGGTGCAGAAACTTTGCATGTAGCAAACAGGCGTTCGTCTTGCCGCAAGCGAGTTGCTAAATCTGGATAATCGGGGTCTACAGAAAAATCGCGATAAATATCAATACCGATAGTTCTTGGTTGATACTGTTCTAATTTTTTCAATAATTGCGCGAGTGCATTATCCGATAGCGACCAGCGCATCTTCATTTTCTGGCGAATTTGATACTGAATATCCGCTTCATCAATTGTGACTATCAACAAACGCGGATCTTGGCTTTCAATCGGTCGCAACTGCATTAGATGATCGAAAGCCTGCAATTCCCATTTCTGAAGCATTCCTAAGTGTCGCACACCCATTACCAAAGCAGTTACCGCCACACTCGCTAGTAACACCGTCCTCCAATTAAGGCTGGGTTCTGGTAAGGGGGGCCAAGTTGGTGGTTCTTCAGCGGGGTTTTGAAAAATGACTGGTAACCAACTCGCACAAGGACATTTTTCCTCTATTCCTTGCAGCCTTTGTCGCGCTTCTCTTACCGCAGTATATAAAGATTTTCCACCCGAAAAAGCTGCTATAAAATACTTTAAGAATGCTTGAGCGATCGCATCCGGCACCGGCTCTCGCATTACAATAGTTTGCGGAATATGCAAATCGAACAGTGCCTGCGCCAAACCCAAACCATCGCAGGAGTTTAAAATTGCCAGCTTCAAACCGCCAGCCATGGCATTTTTGAGCGCATGTTTCAATTCCGAAATGGTTAAACTCCTGGTTTGATTGATATAAATTCGTCCGCTTTCCCCATCTGAATAGCTGAAACTGTGACCCGCGAAAAACAGGATATCCCAAGGCTTAGCCCAAAGTTGGTCATTCAGTTGCGAGCGCTCAGGTTCTACCAAAAATTTTACTTCCGCCTCAGGTAATTTCTCTAAAAAACTCCTATCCCGCTCAATATTAATACCTTTACTATTGCCAAGTATGGCTAAAATCCTGACTTTATCGCCTATTTTTTGGGTCGGCGTTTTGTTGGTTGGTTTATACTCTAGCGCACTCAAAGCAACTTCCGCATAGGGATAATCCTCAAAAAAATCCCAAAGATGCCAAGGGAGTCGCCGCAACAGTTTATCATCGGTTTCAATAATGAATCGAATTTCCTCTGAATGACCTAAGTGCGTTCGTAATCGATTGTTGATGTTGCGAAACTGTTCCGAATTTAGCCAATCATTGATTTTCTTTGAAAACTGCTGGCATAAATCGTTAAACTTTTCAGAGGAATACCCAGTCTCGTCAGGCACATCTTCAGGAAAATCGAGTAGTTCGAGACGGGGAAGCAAATCTAAACATTGATAAGACGCCGAATACTGCAACTGCCAATCTTTGTAGAGTGAGGCAATTTCTGGTGCTGGTGGTAAACTCGCTATAAACTGCATCGACGCGGTGGAAGTCGCCTGCCAAAGCTGCGCCGTAACGGCGGGAAAGCCGTTTTGCAAGTTACCATGTCCCAAGCTCAAGACTACTTTACTCATTGGCCTGTGACTACCAGCCGTCTGATCGCAAAAGTATCCGTTGTTTTGAATTTACCACTTAGAGCGCCACTTGTCATAAAGCCTTCATAATCAGGACTTACGCGCAAGTTCCCGGTTTCTACAAAAAATCGTTGGTTTGGTTGCGAGAGATATGCATACCCTAGCTGGCGCGAACGACGGTCTCACCTTTGTTTCTGGCCTGGTCGTGCGTCAGTCCTTCCTCCGGATATCCAGAATAAACACCTACGAGCGTTTCTCAGCCTCAACAGCCAGAGTTTTCTGCATTATTTACATAAATTAATATTTGGAGTTTTGCATAAAACCCTGGGTGTTTGACCGGAGTTATAGATATAAGGAGGACAGCGCCACGGGATCAAACCAAGACGATCTGTACGACATTGAGTCATGACGAGCGAACTCGCTTGACTCAAAAACCTAATTTTATCAACTCCCAATCCCGAATTTAACAGGAGTAAACTTTCATGAATAAGCAATTCTCCTCTGACAATACGCTCGATAAATTCCTGACTGACGAACAGTTCGAGCAAGTTGTTGAAGCCATTCGCCAGGAAAAGTATGCTTGGGCTTGTGTTTTAATCTTCCGCTTCGCTGGCTATAATCCTCTCCATTATATACCTTACCGCACTTACAAATTTATCCTAAAAGCAACAGGTCAAAAGCGCCAAAGTCATCAAAATAAACCCGATAGCATAGCTCGGGTTAATTCAGGGGGTGTTACTAACAATGACAGAAGCTACGATCCGAATAATTTAGGAGCGCTCGCCGATTTAGAGTATTTGGAAATAGCGAGCGATCGCCAAACCGAAATCAAAGGCGGTTATCGAGAACTACCGTTGGATTTATCCCACTGGTATTATTTGTCCGAATAAGTGGGTCAGAACTTACGCTCATATTCCGGGGTTCTGTGAAAAATATTCGCTTTGTCGGGGCACGGCAAGCAGAAAATGTTCGCTTGTACAGAATATTTCGCCCACCGTGCCCCTACGCTACAAACCCGGTTTCTAGGATCGTCGTGCGTAAGTCCTGCTATTGCTATCGAGCAAGCGTACGCTCTCCTGCACGCAAGAGGAACGTAGGGGCGCGTACGCTCAACTTACCATCACCTTTTTATAAGTGCTGTCTCTATAAACGCTCAACAGAGATGAACCGATAAGCAGATGAACAGGTTTGAGCGTACGCATCATTTCATCAACTAGCAGAATTAAAGCCAACTGAAGCGTTGCAAACAACTATGCGTACGCTCCCATCCCCTGCACGCAAGAAGAACATAGGCGTGCGTACGCTCAATTTACCATGACATTTTTGCCAGTCCTGTCTCTACAAATATAATTACTCTGCCGCAACAGCCGAAAATTACGCATTTTTTACACAAATTAATATTTACGATTTTGCATAAAACACTGGGGGTTTGACCAGAGTTATAGACAGATGGAGGACAGCGCCACGCGATCGCACCAAGACTATCTGTGCGGCATTTAGCCATGACGAGCGAACTCAATTGACTCAAAAACCTAATTTTATCAACTCCCAATCCCGAATTTAACAGGAGTAAACTTTCATGAATAAGCAACTCTCCTCTGACAATACGCTCGATAAATTCCTGACTGACGAACAGTTCGAGCAAGTTGTTGAAGCCATTCGCCAGGAAAAGTATGCTTGGGCTTGTGTTTTAATCTTGCGCTTTGCTGGCTATAATCCTCTCCATTATATACCTTACCGCACTTACAAATTTATCCTAAAATCAACAGGTCAAAAGCGCCAAAGTCATCAAAATAAACCCGATAGCATAGCCCGGGTTAATTCAGCGGTTGTTACTAACAATGACAGAAGCTACGAGCGGCAGAAGTTAGGAGCGATCGCCGACTTAGAGTATTTGGAAATAGCGAGCGATCGCCAAACCGAAATCAAACGCGGTAATCGAGAACTACCGTTAGATTTATCCCATTGGTTTTATATGTCCGAATAACCCGATAAAACACCTAACTGATTCATAACTTACGATCCAAACCGGGTTTCTGTCCACCCCAGAAACCCGGTTTCTTTGGTATGCGTGCTTAACGAATACGAGTGTCTTTTCGCCGGGTTTTGAATCTGGAACCTCTGATTATTACTCAGCCTCAACAGCCAGATTTTTATGTATTTTTTACATAAATTAATATTTTATATTTTGCAGAAAATCCTGGTTTTTTGACCGGAGTTATAGACAGAAGGAAGACAAAACCGCTTCACCCTAAAAAGGAGTAGAACATATGCCTCCCATTACTAACTACGTTATTGGCAACCTAACCAGCACCCCGGTTACTCGCACCGACTTCCTAAATGAAACTTACACTGATGATGTCTATCGCTTCAACATCAGTGAAACTAATAGCATCAATCTAGACCTGCGTAACATAAGTGCTGGTGATGACGCCGATCTTTATCTGTATCTGGACAGCAACAACAACGGTCAGTGGGATACGAGCGACCAACAGCTTGCAAGTTCTCTTCGTGGGAGCAACAGCGATGACTCAATCAACTATGTAGCTTCGACAGGTACTTATTTTGCACGGGTTCAGCGCTTCGCTCCCGGTAGCAATGGTGGTTTAAACTATACACTGGACTTATCTAGCACCCAACAGTATCCCTCTGCAACAACCGCCCCTAATCTAATCCCTAACGAGGTTGATGGCGGTGTCTTGTCTCGCGGACAGACCTACACCTCCTCCGGATCGGTAGGTAGTACTGATACATCTGATATCTACAGATTCAGTCTAGCCTCAGCCAGTAATGTCAATGTTAGGCTCACGGGATTGACCAGCGATGCTGATATTCGTTTGATTCGGGACTTCAACAACAATCGCATCGTTGATGCCGGTGAAGTTAGCACTCAGTTTGCTTCAACTCGTAGCGGTACATCGTCAGAAAATTTTTCCTTTTTCCACCAAAGTGGCATCCCATTTTACGTCCAGGTCTTTCAGTATAGTGGTGATACCAACTATCAATTGCAGGTGAATCCTACTGCTTAAATTCGGAGTTGCAAAAACTTAGCAAGCAATCAGGTAATTGCGACTATTTCATTGCAGTGAATTTAATTCATATTCGCCCTGAAAAGTTCATAACTTGGTTGTGTTCGTGATTGACAGTAAGCGGCCTTAGCGCCGCTTACTGCCACAATTATTCAAGAATTTGAATATCCAATCTGGCACAATTGCGCCGTAGACAAGTGTTTTCACCTTTCACTGACACCTGTCACTTTCTAGTTAAACAGATAGACTCAATCATCAGAAGTAGATAGATATGACAACAGTTTTACAACTTGGGAATCGAACGATCGCGGCAGAGCAAGTCATGCCATTACTGAGCAGCTACCAGATGCTGCCCCAATTGTTGCGCGAGAGTATCATTGACCAAGCCATTGCCCCTATTGAGTGTACTCCTGAGGAAATCGCTTTTGCTTACGAGAAATTTTATCAGCAAAATCAGCTAATCTCAGAAACTCAGCGGCAGACTTGGCTGGAGCGTTACTGCATGAACCAACCATATTTAGAAGAACTATTGATCGTGCGGCTGTTGAAAATTGAAAAATTTAAACTGGCGACTTGGGGTCATAAACTAGAATCTTACTTTCTCAAACGCAAGGGTGCGCTAGATCAAGTTGTCTATTCTCTAATTCTGACTAAAGATAAAGAGATGGCTCAAGAACTTTACTTTCGCATTCAAGAACGAGAGCAGACCTTTGCCGAACTTGCCTACGAATACTCACAAGGCCCAGAAGCCGAATCCGGTGGAATTATTGGTCCGATTGAGCTAGGCAATATCCATCCAAATCTGGCTCAGTTGCTTTCTGTTAGCCAACCGGGTCAACTTTGGCCCCCCAGGCCGTTAGGAGAATGCCTGCTGATTGTGCGCCTCGAAAAATTGATTCCAGCGCAGTTGAATGAATCGATGCGCCAACGGTTGCTCCGCGAACTTTTTGAAGCCTGGTTGCAAGAGCATCTGAGTCACTTCTGATTGGTACTCGGCCTCAACAGCCAAATTATTCGGCAATTTTGACAAATTTATATTTTTATCGCTAAAAAAGAACAGTGTTAACCCAAACCCTATCACCAGGGTGAGGATGCGATCGCTCAAATTTTTCCTGACAAGCCAACCCCTCTGAGCCATCATCGTTTTGATGTCGCGGTAAATTCCAGCCCAGAGGATGCGATCGCACAACTATCTCACTTCATCCTACGTCTTGCCAAACTTTGCAAGCAGTTTTGTTTTCAATTGGGTGCAACACAACATTGTAGGGGCACGGCATCCGAAAATCTTTGAGCTGGCGACAAAGCTTACTGATGTTCCCTACCCCCCCATTGATCTGACTGAAAATGGCTATAAGTGTATTTCACGCCCGTTGCAAACCGCTATAAAAGCCCCCCAAGGCATTAGGGGGTTGGGGGGATCGATGCGTAAGTTCTGCAACAGATCTATGCCAAACCCTTTCTAACCGCAAAGAAACCCGGTTTCTTTGATCATACCTGCGCCAATTTTCTGAAACGCCCACACCCTAAAGGGTGTGGCTACACAAACCAAGCCCACCTGCGTGGGCTAAAATTCTTACAGGCTGCGTAGGCAGCCAAAGTTTGTGTAGCGGCATCCTTAAGGGTGCCGGATGCAAGGCGAAGGTATTATTTGAGAAACCGGGTTTCTAGCTTTTTTCCATAAAACTGCTATATCACCATTTTTAACCGCACCTGCAATCAGATTTCAAAAGTCTCGGTGACGCTAACTTCACCTAAACTTACTTGGATATCAAAGCTTTCTCCTGAATCCCCCCGAAATGGTTTTAATTGAATGTAGTTATACTGACCTTGAGATTGTACTTCCGCGACGGTTTTTCCCGCTGCGAGTAAACTTAGTTTTAGGTTGGCTGGCAGAGTCTTTCTACCCACTGGATGCACTTGCACTAAGACGATCGCTTGCTGCTCCGAAGTCGGCGTAATCGTCATCAGCAGCGCTACTGATTGATTTTCCAGTTCTACTCCCAAGTCAATCAGTTTGGCTGCTTTAACAGTCTCCTCATTACTTCTGAAACTGGCTACACTTGTGCTATTTCTAAACGCTAGATTCCCTTGATTTGTGCTTAAAAGCGCTGACAATGATTGCCAACCAGCTTCAAATATATTCTCAAACCATTTGCTGAGTTGGATGGGTTGGGGAACTGGTTTTACTGCTTCTAGCAAATCTGGTAGCGCTCGCAACTCCCCAATCGCTAATTCACCGCTGTTTGGAACCGTTTTGCTAAATCCCAACAATGTCGCTTCTCGTAGCGTTTCGTCAAGCTGTACCGCTACATAGCCAATTCGATCTGACAACACTTCTAACGGAATGCCAACAACCGCATCTTCTGGTAATACCGGACGACATTCTAATTTGCCTAATTTAGGAATATCTAAATCGGCGACATCCAGGATTGTTTGCATTAATGGATTACAACTAAAACTGGCTGACCAATTTGTTTCAATTCCCATGCAATCCAGGTAAAATTTGACTGCATACACCGCCAAAGTATTGAGATAAACTTGTTTGGCTTTTTGAGGATTGGAATGGTAACGTTGAAACTGTTTCGCTCGCGCGTGCGCTGATAAAGCCAGCGTAACTTTAAACGTCCAAGGTTCGATATCGGTGTTGATGATTGATTGATTTACCCTCATGGCTCTTCACTCTCTAATACATTGCATTAACTGGGAGCGAAATTTTTCGCAGCTTCTTTGAAAGAAACTACTCAATGTTGGAATTTTCACATCTAATTCTTGGGCAATTTCTTTCCAACTTTTTCCATCAAATCTTTTTAATGCTATCGCTCTAAAATTCGCATCTTTTTTAGGTCTAATATATTCTTTTTGAAACACTTTTTCAGCGTCTTCTTCTAGACATTCTCGTACCATGTCAAACAATGAAATTGGTTCTTCTGGTGCGACAATATCGAATGGATCGTCAGGCCAAGGTAACACATCGATCTCCTGATTTCTGTATTCTCCCTCACATTCTATAAATACTCGTTCCAATCGAAAGTTGACCCAGTTCATAAATTTTTGTTCTCCCCTTTCGGGGTCGTAGTTGTCAATCTTTCGACAGACATAGATTAAAGTTTTATTCACTACTTCATCATAAAGCAAGTTATAAAACTTGGGGGATAATCCAGGTCGTTTTGGATGACAAAGTCTACCCGAAAGTCTAATGGCTTCAATCAGTTGTGTTAAAGCATGTTGCCGTAACCTAGAACCAGGCGGGTGTCGTTGCGCTTCTAATGCGAGATTTTTGAGCAGTTGCCCATCCTCCAGGGCTTTTTTACAAGCTTGATTCCGCAGGGTGTTAGCCCATTCTCTCATCGATATAAGTTTTGGGTTGTAATTGTGCAGTTCCTCCTCAATTTGGTGCAAAAACTGCTGTTTTACTTGCTCGTAAATCTCTTGATAAACACCAGATAAAGGTTCACCCATAGGCGGACGAGCAATTTTGCGCGAGCGCAAAATTTCTTTCACTAGCTCCTCTAAGGCTAACTGCCGCTCCGGAGTTTGGCGAGCGTGCCGTTGCGCCTCTAGTACTAATTGTTCAAGTTGCTCATCCATAATCTAAAAAGTAACACCAAAAGTGCTATTCATGGCTGGGTGCGATATGCCGACCGCACGCACTCGCGTTCGCAATTTGTTTTCCTTCCTCTCGTAACCGCAAGGTGTCGCGTTAAGAGTGTCTGTTCATTGCGCTTTTGATTGTCAAACTGTACTTCTACTTTTTACTCAGCCTGGACAGTTAGAACTTTCTGCATTTTTTACAAAACTTAATATTTCTGGTTAGGGTATAACCCAGATGCGGCAGGCTCAAGTGCTTTATTTATCGGAGGAAATGCGTAAATGCCGAGATTTGTGCCTGACTGGTATAAAAGTTTAAAATAATTTGTTGATTTTCAAAGATAGATGAATGGCGACGGTAAACTGATAAATAACCCAAGTTGCTAGTTATAACTATCGTGGGTTGCTCAATTGCTAATCGCAAGCTTGCTAATTGCTGATGGGAAGATTTTTCGGTTCTACCAGCCATTAGCTATTAGCCATTAGCCTGTCTTCAGCGCTAAAAAGATAACTAGCAACAAGCGTTAAATATTGAGATTATTCCTTTTTCCTGCCACGGATATTCCAATGACGCCAGCTCAGCAAAAAGCACTCTTAATTCAGTCAACAACCGGACTGAAACCAAAACATTTTGCCGATTTAATCCGAGCCTCGCAATTAATTTGCGACCCAGCGGCTGGAGTTTCGGGAATTGTTGTAGAAACCGACTGGGAAGAGTTAGGTATTCCCTTGAGCGTCGCTGAAAATCTTAAAACCTTGGGGCAAAAGTATCGGTATTCATCTCCCCACGTGCCAATGGAAATTGTCTGGGAGCAATTGACTAAAGAAAGTCGCCAGTGGTTGATTGAATATAAAAACCAATTGTGGCGGATAGAAGAAGCTTTTCCCGCCCTAGATGAAGATTAATCGCTAATAATCAATTAGCCATTAGCAATTAGCCGCCGCCACGCTCTTACCAGCACCGAGTCTGGGGAAATTCGGCGCGATATGCACACCCCTAGCTACGGGAGAGCGTAAGCGTGGCGTAGGCATTCGCTGCTTGGGTTCGTGCAATAATTAGAGAAAAAGCCCTTGCAGCTAGCATCGCGCCACCCCCGAATCCCAGCATCACCATCGGCATCCCACCTACACAAGCGAACCAGAAATTTTGGGTTTAAGCAGTCAAAATTACTACAATTTAGTAAAATTAATTAAAGCCCGACAAGGTGATAACCGTGGAGAAAGCTTGTGGACAATCTTATTGAGCTGGGATTGGGCATGGGGCACGATCGTATTGGGGTAGAGGCAGAATGTTCTACATTCCTCTCCTCCCCAGTTCCTTGGATTCCTTTCGGGTACCTGAAAAAAAATCTGCGAGGCTGAAAACCCATGACCGAAATGAATATCAATGATGCAGTAGCTCATCCTTTGGCGAAATATCGCAATCATTTGGAATTCAATGGATATCAGGTAGAAGAAGAAGAAGAAGATCTGCTTCTATGCCGTCACCCAAGAAAAGCCAATATGATGCTAAGAAATATTCCAGACAGAGGAGTATTAATCATCATACCTTACGATTGCGAGCCAGATGTCGAGAAAATAGAACTTTTGAAATATGCCAACGATTTGAATGCAAATTTTATGTTTATAAAGGCATATATTGATGAAGAAAAAACTTTGTTTCTAGAAACTTTTTTTGACGGCGACTATGACCGGAAAAACTTTTCAACGCTTCTGGATAACATAGAATCAGACATGGAAGTTTTGGCGGAACACGAGCTAACGCAAGAGTATTTGCAGTAAGAAAAAAATCATCAGGTACGCCCACTAACTTTACAGCTGCCAACGATCGCGCCAGACAGAACCGTAGGAGACAAGGAGGACAAGGAAGATAGCTTCTTGTCTCCTACTTGTTGTAATAGATATTAGTATTAAAATTCACATTAATATTATGAGTTTTTACTTAGGTTGGCGGTCTGGGCACTACGCTCTTCGGAGCAAAGAAACAAAGGTGATTTGCGTAAGTCATAAAAATTACAAAAATCAAAAAAGAGTAAATATGCATCAGACTTCTGCAAAAACTACCCTCAAAGGCGGGCAGAATGCCCACCCCACAAGATTTATTGCAGAGGTCTATTGCATTTCTGCCCAAACTCCTCAATACTTGGGCAAAGGGCAAGACTCGTTTTCACTATGGTTAACACTGAAACAATAGACCTAAAAGTCAACGGCGAGGTACGTGCTTTGAAGATCGAACCCCGCGTTACCTTGCTGGATGCGCTGCGGGAATATATCGGTTTGACGGGTACGAAAAAAGGGTGCAACCAAGGTGCTTGCGGTGCTTGTACGGTACTGATAGATGGTCGCAGAATTAACTCGTGCTTGACATTAGCGGCGATGAATGTGGGTAAGGAAATTACTACCATTGAGGGACTGGCAAAGGGTGATGAATTACACCCGATGCAAGCAGCATTTATCAAGCACGACGCCTTCCAGTGCGGTTATTGTACGCCGGGACAAATTTGCTCGGCGATCGCATTATTAACAGAAGGACATACCCAGTCGGATGAAGAAATCCGGGAATGGATGAGCGGCAATCTTTGTCGCTGCGGAGCTTACACTAATATCGTCGCCGCAATTCGGGAAGTGACGCCAGGAGGTGAAAATGCGTCCGTTTAGTTTCGCTCGAGCAATAGAGGTAACGGGTGCGATCGCAACGGTGCAAACCAACCCAGAAGCCAAGTTTATCGCAGGCGGGACAACCTTGCTCGACTTGATGAAGCAAGATGTGGAAAAACCCACCCAATTGGTAGATGTTAATTCGCTGCCTTTTTCCCAAATTGAAAATATCTCGAATGGGGTGCGAATTGGAGCAATGGCAAGGATGAGCGATGTGGCGGAAAATTCAATTATTCGCGATCGCTTTCCGGCAATTTCCCAATCCCTCCTCCTCAGCGCTTCCCCCCAACTCCGCAACATGGCATCGATTGGCGGCAATTTAATGCAGCGCACCCGCTGCGGATATTTCCGCGATCCGGCGTTTCCTTGTAATAAAAGAAACCCTGGGTCTGGATGTCCGGCGATGGCGGGAGAACATCAAAAGCACGCTATTTTGGGAACGAGCGAGCAATGCGCTGCTACCCATCCATCGGATATGGCTGTGGCTTTGGTAGCATTAGATGCCGTGGTCTGGGTGCAAGGAGCGAAAGGGGAACGCCGGATTCCGATGACAGAATTTCATCTGTTACCGGGGAATACACCGCATAAAGAAACCGCATTAGAAGCGGGGGAATTGATTGTTGCTGTGGAAGTGCCGGATGCAATTTATGCGGCGCGATCGCATTATATGAAAATACGCGATCGCGCTTCCTATGAATTTGCTTTGGTTGCCGCTGCTGTTGGTTTAGAGAGCGAAAATGGCACAATCAAAGCAGCGCGAATTGCTTTGGGAGGTGTGGGAACAAAACCTTGGCGGAGTCTTGAAGCAGAAAGTTTTCTGCAAGGGAAATCTGGGACAAGAGATAATTTTAGGCAAGCAGCAGAAGTGGCTTTAGCAGGTGCAAAACCTCTGCCACATAATGGTTATAAGGTTGAATTGGCAAAACGCGCTTTAGTTAGGGCATTGGAAAGTGTTTGAGGTAGAAAATGGGGTTTGTTTTTACTCTTTTGCCGCCTGGAGAGTATTTATTTAATCAACCGCAAAGACACGAAGAGCGCGAAGTAAGGAATAGATCATCTTCTGGTGTAGAAGTAATACCAAATCCGCTAATTTTCTTCCTCTTCTTCTTTGCGTCCTTCGCGCCTATGCCCTGGCGCGCACGCTTCGCGAACGCGGTTTATTTAGTTTAGTAGAATCCAAAACCGATATGTCTCAAATTGGCAAACCTGTCAGTCGGGTAGATGGACGAGCAAAAGTTACGGGGGAAGCGCGTTATTCAGCGGAATTTCCTCTAGAGAATATGGCGCATGGGGTGTTTGTTACGAGTAGTATTGCGCGCGGACGGATTAAGGAGATCGATACGGCAGCAGCTGAAGAATCTCCGGGGGTTTTGGCAGTGTTGACGCACCTCAATATGCCTAAGTTGGCAAAAGAACCTAAGCTTGGTTTTGGGGCGATCCAAGTGACGCAAAGTTTTGCGCCGATGCAAGGAGAGGAAATTTTTTATAGCGGACAGCAGATCGTTTTAGTTGTTGCGGATACTTTGGAAAGGGCGACCTATGCTGCAAAATTGGTGAAGGTTAGTTATGAAGTGGAAAAACCCGTCACTGCTAAAGATTTGGATAAAGTTTACGAACCGGAAATGCTGTGGGGTGGCATGTTTCCAAATCGCATGGCGCGGGGGAATGTTGAGCAAGGGTTGGGGGAAGCAGAGGTAACGATCGCCGAAACTTATTCTATTGCGGGGAACCACCACAATCCGTTAGAACCTTCGGCGACTATTGCGGCTTGGTCAGGGGATAAACTTACTCTATACGATGGGACGCAAGGGGTATTTTTTACTCAATCAACTGTGGCGAATTTGTTGGGAATTCCGGTAGAAGATGTCAGGGTAATTAGTCAATATGTGGGGGGCGGTTTTGGTTGCAAAGGCAGCGTTTGGCCTCATACTTGGTTATGCGCGATCGCTGCCCGTCAAGTCAATCGTCCTGTGAAAGTCGCCCTGACTCGCGAGCAAATGTATACCTCGGTTGGATATCGGGAAGAACAGAAGATTGAACTGACAATTGGGGCAACGCGGGATGGTAAGTTGACTGGGATTAAGCATGTGAAAACTTCTCCCACTTCCCCTTTTGATGAGTGGGCAGAACCGAGTAGCATGATTATGAATGGCCTCTACGCTTGCGATAATTTTGAGGCAAGTTACCGATTAATTAAAGCTAATGTCATGACCCCGACTTTTACCCGCGGACCGGGAGAAGTACCGGGGATGTATGCTTTAGAATCGGCAATGGATGAGTTAGCGGATAAGTTAGGAATCGATCCGATTGAATTGCGCCTGCGTAACTATACTGAAGTTGAACCAGCGACTGGACAACCCTATTCGAGTAAGTCGCTAAAACAATGTTATGCGCGCGGTGCGGAACTAATCGGATGGTCCCAAAGAAATGCAAAACCTGCTTCGATGCGCGAAGGTAATTGGTTAATTGGTTATGGCATGGCGAGTTCTAGCTTTCCCGTTTTGCCTCCGGGAACGGTTCAATCTGCCCGCGCTACAATGCTTGCCGATGGTCGCGCAATCGTGCAATGCGGGGCGGCAGATATTGGCACGGGAACCTACACGATTTTGGCGCAAGTTGCTGCCGATGTTTTGGGAATTAGTTGCGATCGCATTCAAGTGGAAATTGGCGATACTACCCTCCCCTTTGTTACTTCTGCCGGGGGTTCGATGGGGGCAGCGGCGTGGAGTTCTGCCGTCCACGTCGCCGCAACCGAACTGCGGAACAAGTTAGTAGAATTGGCGAAATCCAATTCCGAATCACTGCTTTTCGGCGCAAAAGTAGATGATATTGCCACAGAAAACGGTCGTCTATGCTTGAAGTCAGATAGTAATAAAGGGGAAAGCTACACTGCTTTATTATCTCGCCTGCAACAACCATCTGTAGAAGCGATCGGCACTTGGAAAGTCGGAGAAGGAACGGGAGTCGATACGGGGGAAGCACCCCAAGAGAACCCCAGCATTAAATATGCGATGAAATCCTTTGGGGCGCACTTTGCCAAAGTAAAAGTAGACCCAGATTTTGGCATCGTGCGAATAGTTAAGTGCGTCGGCGTATTTGGTGCTGGACGCATCCTCAATGCCAAAACCGCCCGCAGTCAATTGATGGGCGGTATAGTTTGGGGCATCGGGCAAGCGTTGTTAGAACATACCCATATGGACTATAACTTTGGGCGCTATACCAACCCCAACTTGGCGGAATATATGATACCCGTCAACGCCGATATTCCCGAAATCGAAATTGATTTTATCGATGAAGTTGACCCTCATATTAACGTTTTGGGAGTCAAAGGAATTGGGGAAATAGGCATGGTAGGTGCCGGGGCGGCAATTGCCAATGCCATCTTCCACGCCACAGGTAAGCGCGTCCGGGATTTACCAATTTCGCCCGATAAATTGTTGTAGCAAGTACGGGCAGGTTTAACGATATATCTCTTGCTTCCGCATATGCCTCCTCCCCAATTACCAATTACCGCCATCACCTTTGTTTCGACCTAGATCTCTAGTTTCCAATCAACGATTTTTCAGAGAAACTTTGGTGTTTGCGTAAGTCCTGAATTAGCAATTAGCAATTAGCAATTAGCAATTAGCAATTAGCAATTAGCAATTAAATGAATGAACTACAAGCAATCATCAACGCATTTGAAGCAAGTAAAAAAAATGGCGAAACGACTTTTCTCGCCACAGTTGTCAGCACCAAAGGTTCCACCTATCGCCGCCCCGGTGCAAAAATGTTGATAACCAACGCAGGTCAAATGGTAGGAATGGTAAGCGGTGGGTGTCTGGAAAACGATATATATCAACATACTCGCTACTCGATGCAATCGGGCGCACCCATAGTCATCACTTACGATACTACCGCCGATGAAGATATTGTCTGGGGATTTGGATTGGGATGCAACGGCGTTGTGCAAGTTTTGCTCGAACGGTTAGATCCAGATAACAAATTTAATCCACTTCGTTTTATTTCCCAATGCTTTACTCAAAAACAGCTGGTTGCTATCGCCACTATTTTTGGAATTGAAGGGGAAGTAAATGCCAAAATTGGCAACCGCTTAATGCTAAACATAGATGGTAAACTCAGCAGCAATATTGAAGATATAAATTTAAATTCAGCAATAATGGCAGATGCTCAAACTGCGCTGCAAAATCAACATTACACAGTCAAAAAATATCAATTATCATCAGGAATCGTAGAAGCATTCATCGACGTTATTCACCCTCCCACACCGCTGATTATTTTTGGTGCGGGTCGCGATGCCGTACCTGTAGTAAAATTTGCTAAAGCATTAGGTTGGCACGTTACCATAGTTGATTGTCGAGCTTCCTTAGCAACAAGACTTCGCTTTCCCCTCGCCGATCAAATCCTTCTCACCCGTCGCGAAACTCTCCGCCAACAAGTATCCGCAAACGAACATACCGTAGTAGTAATAATGACCCACAATTACTTAGACGATTTAGAAATATTGAAAATGCTCCTACCTTCTCCAGTGCCGTATATTGGTGCTTTGGGGTCAAAAGAACGCACTGCAAGATTACTGCGGGACTTGCGTAAAGAAGAAATATTTTATACCGAAGACCAAGAGAACCGATTGCACGCACCAGTGGGAATCGATATCGGATCGGAGACACCGGAAGAGATAGCGATCGCAATTATCGCTGAAATCCAAGCCGTATTAGCCAATCGTGTGGGAGGCTTTTTGAAACACCGCCAGGGATCGATTCACCAACCACCATCCCATCAAAAACTAATTAACGCAAGTTGCTAGTTATAAACAAGGGCGTTGCTAATTGCTAATTGCTAATTGCTAATATAGGATTTTTACTGATTTCGCCTCGTTCCCAGGCTCATGCCTGGGAACGAGGCGACTGCCTGGGAACGCCATTAGCCATTAGCCGCTCCCAGAGAGATAACTAGCAACTTGAGTTAATTACCAATGACCAATTACCAATGACTAAAACCATAGCCACAATCATCTTAGCAGCCGGTGCATCCACACGCATGGGAACGCCAAAACAACTGTTACCTTATCGGGGAACTAGCTTATTGCGACACGTGGTAGAAGAAGCAATCGCTTCAGTCTGCCAACCTGTTATTGTTGTTCTGGGTGCGAATGCCGAAAAAATTTATCCCTCACTCAACCAACTCCCGATTCAAATCGTCGAAAACTTACACTGGAACCAAGGAATGGGGACATCGATTAAAACCGGAATTCAATCGCTTTCTCACCTACATGAAAAAATAGAAGCAGTCATGCTCACCCTTGGCGATCAGCCCTTTATTTCTGCTCAAATTATTAATCGCATTGTTGAAGCATATCATACCACAGAAAAACCGATTATTGCCTCCGAATACGCAGGCACATGCGGCGTCCCCGCTTTATTCGCTCGCACTATTTTCTCAGAACTAAACGCCTTAAAACAATCAGAAGGCGCAAAACAAATCATCAAAAAACACCACCACCAAACCTTCTGCATACCCTTCCCACAAGGCGCAATAGACATAGATACACCACAAGATTATCAACAATTGCAGACAACAACCGACTGATATCATGTCCGCTTGAATACCCATAGTTATGACTGACGCGGGGACTCGGAAGGGGACGGGTCGAGTTTTAATTAGGGGTGAAAAGCCTGATATCATATGACAAGCGCATGGGGCGACGGGGCATCTACCTGAAAAACCTCTTTACTTCTTCCTCTTCTTCTTTGCGCTCTTCGCGTCTATGCGCTGGCGCGCACGCTTCGCGAACGCGGTTCATTAAAAAAAAGTAAATGCTAAGCGCATTAGATATAAATTGTTGTTACCGCTCCCCCTGGCGCTAGATTAAAAATAAAATATAAAACAGTAAAGTAAAACAAATCCTCCCAGCCTAAATTATTGCCCCAAGAGAAAGACCAAATCTTAAATTATGGCAACAAAAGGAACAGCCCCCCAGCCAACACTTTCAGCCATCGACGCCGGTGCGCTGATTGTAGGCATGGTAATAGGTGCAGGTATTTTTGAAACACCAGCTTTGGTAGCAGCAAATACCGCAAGTGCCTCCCTAGCTTTGTTCGCTTGGTTACTTGGTGGAGGGATATCCTTCGTAGGTGCTATTTGCTATGCAGAATTAGCAACTGCCTATCCCCACCCAGGGGGAAATTACCACTACCTGATGCGTGCTTTTGGTAAAAATTTAGCCTTTTTATTTGCTTGGGGGCGAATGACAATCGTTCAAACCGGGTCGATCGCGCTGGTAGCATTTGTATTTGGGGATTACGCTTCCGAGTTGTGGCGTTTGGGAGATGATTCCCCGGCGATTTATGCCGGAATAGCGATCGCACTGCTCACCAGTTTGAACGTACTAGGCGTCCGCCAAGGTAAGTGGACGCAAAATTGGCTCACCGCCGCTAAAGTCCTGGGATTGCTATTAGTCATCCTAGCCGGAATAGCCCTAGCCAAACCCCTAGCGCCAGATACCATCACCGCAACTGCACCCAAAACTACCTTTGGACTGGCGATGGTTTTTGTATTGCTGACTTATGGCGGGTGGAACGAAGCTGCTTATATTTCAGCCGAACTGCGAGAAAACCAGCGTAACATGGTGCGCGTATTGCTAGGAAGTATTAGCATTATCGCCGTAATTTACCTGCTGATTAACTTTGCTTACATCCACGGTTTAGGACTGGAAGAAATGGCAAAATCAAAGGCAGTCGCTGCCGACTTGATGCGCCGCGCCATGGGAGAAAATGGGGCAAAATTCGTCAGCTTTCTAATAGCGGTTTCAGCATTGGGCGCGGCTAACGCTACCATTTTTACAGGCGCGAGGACGAATTATGCCTTAGGGCAAGATTTCTCAATGTTTAGTTTACTCGGACGCTGGCAAGCGCGTGGGAATACACCCACCAATGCGCTGTTCGTACAGGGAGCGATCGCCCTATTGCTAGTCTTTCTGGGAGCAATTACCCGCAAAGGCTTTGAAACAATGGTAGATTATACCGCCCCAGTATTCTGGTTCTTTTTTCTCTTATCTGGCATCGCCCTCATGGTGCTGCGGCGGAAAGAACCGAACGTACCCCGTCCGTTTCCCGTGCCATTTTATCCCGTTATCCCATTGCTTTTTTGCGTCACTTGTGGTTACTTGCTTTATTCGAGTTTGGTTTATACCGGCATTGGAGGAACTATCGGCGTAGCAGTTTTGCTGACAGGCGTTCCCCTACTGCTGCTTTCCCGTCAAACTAGGGAGAGCGAGTCAGAATAGGGAATGTTGAATAGAGGAAGATTTTATGGGAATGCAACTACTAAAGGTCGCAATGACAACCGCGATCGCAACCAGCTTAGTACTCGCAGGTTGCACCGAGCAAGTTCCGCCTAAACAGGTGACAACGCCCCCTGCTGCCAACACACCCGCCACGCCAACTCCGAAAAAGGTTCCCGATGTGGTTTACGTACCCACACCGCAAGTAGTCGTCGATAAAATGCTGGAAATGGCAAAAGTGGGGAAAAATGACGTACTTTACGACCTTGGCAGCGGCGACGGGCGCATTGTCGTTACCGCAGCACAAAAGTTTGGCACGAAAGGCATTGGTATAGAAATTGACCCGAAACTGGTGAAGCAAGCAACGGCAAATGCTGAAAAGGCGAAAGTAAGCGATCGCGTCCAGTTCCTCGAACAAGACTTATTTCAAACCGACATCAGCAAAGCAAGTGTCGTCACCTTATACTTGTTACCCGAACTCAATTTAAGGCTAAGACCAACCCTGCTGAGAACATTAAAACCAGGTACTCGCATCGTCTCCCACGACTTCAACATGGGTATCTGGAAACCCGAGAGAATCGAAATAGTCAAAGGTCCCAGACGCGAGCATATCGTTTCTTTGTGGGTAGTTCCCGAAAAAGTACCACCCGAATTGCTGAATGTAGACGCCGAGATACAGCAGTTACGACAGTTGCAAACACCTACACCACAATGAAACAAGAGGCTGGTAGCCCCGTCAATTTATTGCGGGGCGGAAAGTTGACGCGGGCGAATTTATTCGCTGTCACAATTATTAAGTTTTCTATCTAACAACTTGCACCAAACATGGTTTTATAATAGGTTGTTTTTTGTGGTGCATAATGCAATAAAAAATTAACGCCAAAAAACAAACTTCTATAGCTGAAATTGCTGAGAAGTTGGCGAAAATCCAGTCGTTCAGTACCCGAATCGACTGCCCTAATCAGGATGGTCTTTTTACGGAATGTCAACAACATTCAGGGACGGAGCCGTTCCGGCGGGCGGTAAAAAGACAGAATCATCATCCTTTCGCAAGCAAGTAAGCGCCTCCTCAAGCAGGTGGCTGATTCCCCTGGTGAGGGTATCGCCCCATAGCTAGGAAAGTCCAGCCAGATAGCTGTCCCTCGAGGTTCAGGGCGAAAAGCTTTCCCCAACTCCTAGCCTGAATCCGCGCATCTTTAGAGCGCGGAGTGGCTCAACTTTGATTGCACGGGCACGGCAGCAAAAAACCTTCGAGTTAAGAGCAAAGCCTATTGGTGCCGTGCCCCTACAATAATAATGTTTTCCCATCAATGTGCCACACAAGGGGCGGGTTTATTTATTCTTGGCGCTGCGATCAAAGATCTCAGGACATTAGCACGCGGGGCCAAAAACTTTGGTGATGCGTCAATCTCGCGACTCCAAACCCACGATTAATCGATTTCACCAAAGTTTTTTTGCGTCAGTCCTGGATCTCTCGTAAAACCCGCCCCTACAAAATCAAAAATTATACACAAACTTTGTTCCCGGATTTGATATTACTCAACGCGATCGCAGCAATTAGCAATTAGCAATTAGCAATTAGCAATTAGCAATTAGCAATTACTCCCAATTTTCTAATTCCGTCATCCAATATTGGACAAAAGCGATCGCTTGACTCCGCCGCGCTTCAAATGTTAGCGCTATCCAAATTAATAGGGAACCAACAACAATCCCAATAGCCCACAAAAATAAGGAATAATCGTTGATAAATAGCCAAACTTGCCGCAATACTCTAATGATAAACGTCAGCGTGCCAATGTAGAGAAATGCTCGCACCCGCAAGGCGATACCAATGAGAATCGCGACAATCGCTAAACCAATTGTCAGAAATCCTAAAAACAGGGGAGAAATACCGTAAATTCCTACTTCAGCTTGATAAAGAGCGGTAAAACAAATCAGTCCGATTGCCAAACAGCGAAGCAGGTGGCGCGTTTCCCTTCCTGAAGGCGATCGCAATTCGGGATCGATTTGTGCGACGTATAATAACGACCCGCCCCAAAGCAGAGCGTACCATAAAGGTTCGGTGATGGATTGTGCGTTGAATATTCTGATCGTTGCCCAATTTGCCAATCCAACGCTGAGATAGCTGAGGCGGACTTGCGATCGCGCTTTGGCAATCCAAGCATAAAATGCCGCGACCAGCAGCAAACTTTGGATAGAAACGCTCGATCCATTGAGGAAGATAATCGAAATTGGCAGTAACATTGCCGAATTTTGCCAAGGCGTCGCCGACCATCCCCAACTTGTCCAGGGCAGAACGTACATAAAATAGGCAAAAAAGCAAGCGATCGCTGCCGACCAATTAAGCAATACTGCATCGAGTAAAACTAGATGCAACCCATAGGCAATTGCTATGCCTAATTCCACAATCCCTGCATATGTCCAGCTTGCAGTCGAACGACCTTGAATCAGCGCATAAGCGGCTAAGATTGTGGTTACTGCTAACCAAATTTTTTCCCCTGGAGTGCTGAGGGAACTAACTAATGCTAGTAATATTAATCCGCTACCAGCAACCCAGTGCAAGTGAGCGATCGCTTTTAATTCGGAATTATCCAGACGCAGGTAGGGAAACAACCAGCGAGCAAATAATCTTTGAGAAATAGCGATCGCCGTCGCCAAAGCTGCCAATAAAGTTAATCCATCTCCCGGATTGCCTGCTTTAGCTTGCATTAGTTGATAAATTAATAACTCGTAAGCTGCAGCGGAAACACCGAAAATAGATAAATAGGAAATCGGTTTAAAGTTAACGTTTCGCCGCCCAATTCCAATCCCAACTAAAGCCGCAGCTAGAGTATATAAGCCAGTGTAAGTATCAAACTTGTGATGGGCAATAATTAATCCTAAAATTGCATAGAAAATGGGGATAGCGTGCCAACTCGAAAGGTATGGATTTGTTACTCGCCTACCTGCCACGAAATCGCCAGCGAGTTGAGTAGTTAAACCGAGAGCGAGGGTAGCGATCGCTAACCATACGGGGGAACGATTGATTGAGGCGATTATACTCGCAACAAGCAATTCTACAGCTAGCGCCAGACTGTAAAAGCTGACGTTAGTAGGTAAATTCCAACAACGATAAACCAAACCAACGGTAATAAATCCAGATGCAACGATAAATTCAAAAGCCGTGACAGAAGGATACCAATAGGCGGTGACATTGTAGCCGATCAGGAAAGTTAGGGTAGGAATCGTTAGCGCGATCGCCCAAGCATCGGTTGCTTGGGTATAAACTTGGCGCAGGCGGCTAGAACCTTTTCTCAGCCAACTGTGGAGTAACCAGAGAATCAAAGGCGCGATCGCTAAAACTGTCACCCACCAACCTATTGTCATGCGTGGGGAAAATACTTCCCAAATCGCAGCACCGCCGAAGCATAAACCAAATCCAACTGTTAGCAATGCTGCTATTAATTCTGGCAAGTTTTGCGTATTCAGCAGCATCAGAATGGTGGCAATTCCTAAACTCACTAACCGTGGCGTAGTAGAAATTATTGTTAAAGGTTGAATTGCCAAAAGAGCAGTAACGCTCAGCCAGTTTGCCAATTTAGGTTCGGGAAAGTTGGGGAGATAAGATAGCAAAGTCAGCGCAGCTGGTACAACCAACCAAGCAAGATACCAATCTGTGGGATTTTTTAAAGCGGGATTGAATAATTGAGTGTAGCTTATTGCCGCTAGTACTAAACCCAAATGCCAGGAACTGCGCCGCCATTGCTGCCAGTTAGTGCCAATGCTAAAAATCCATTCGGCAATCGCGCCGCCTAACAGAATTAGTAACCAAGTATTTACCGTTAGATTGGGGAAGCCATAATTAATCCAAGCCGCAATTGTTACCAGTCCAGCAATATGGGTTAAGTAAATTAACCCCGTTCCCGCCGCAGTCCGGAGGATAACCACAACCGCAAGGGTAATAAAAGATAGTAGCAAGTTGATAACGCGAACTAGAGGATTGAAATAACTAACAATCGTTAAAAATAAACCCAGAATTAACGCCATCCCTTCTGCTTGCAGCGCCAATCCTTCCTCCTCTTGTCGCCGCAGATAAGCTGCTAAAACTAGCGTTAATATGACGTAAGGAAAAACGCCCAATCCGATTAATGCTTGAGGCATAAACTCGTTTCCGGCAAGGCGAATGCCAAAAGCAATAACTTCTTGCCGCAATGGGAAAGGAATCGCGCGCCACAGCAACCAAAAACTTTGTAACCCAACTAAAAATAGCGCGATTAAATCGGCAGCTTGCTTGAGTAGGAAGAGTCTATCTGCTAGTAGCCATAAAGCTAAAACGCTGACGGCGATCGCTTGTTGGGGTATTTCCGCAACCGCAACCAACCAACCAGCTAAAAGTAACACCCAGCCAAGGTTTGACCAGATTTCACCCGTGCGTTCGCGCCGAGATAACCAACCTAGCAACCAACCACAAATTCCCAACGCCAAACCAAGGTTACTGATAGGAATTTTCGCGGCTAAAATTGCTCTCCCCACCAGCAAAAGCGTCGCAAAGGTGATAGTAATACCGCCAAGAGAAATAGAATTAGAGATGCTTACTCCTGCTTCTACTCTGCGCCTTCGACTTTGATAAAACAGCGTTAACGCCGTGCCAATTGTACCGATATACGTCGCAATTAGGGGAAAATTCGTCAGCGACCAACCCCAATGCAGCCAACTTAAACCGATACTGTTCGCTAAAGTTAGGCGGGAGGCGGAAAGACTTCGTTCCAGTAGATTAACTAAAATAGCCGTGAGAGACAATGCTGCTACTGGTGCGACAATCCATCCCAACGGGAAATTCCACAATTTAAACCCGTCCATCATCCAAAAATTGACGGGAATAATTAATAGCGTCGTTACTTGCAGCATTCTGGCAGTTAGCTGTAAATTCGACTGTCTTCTCGCCCAAGCACTAATTACCCAAAATACTAAAGTGTAAGCGAATAAAATCCCGTATTGTCCGACAGGAGAGAAATTACGCCATTGACTCGCCGCCAGAACTGCTGAGGATACAACTATGAGAAATACACCCAAAAATAGCAGCCACAAAACGCTAACTTCTGCCATAAAAGACTGCAACAACCCACTAGAACGAGCGGGTTTGCTCTTAGCGATCGTTGTGCTTGCAGCAGGCGTAGGCGGGGTTGGGAGAACCAAATCTGGGACTGTGACGATATCAGCAGTTTCACTGGGTGAGGAGGTAACAACAGGCGCAATAGTGGGAAGGGGACAAGTTAGATGTTCTTGACACAAGCGTCTAACTTGAATTTCAGTTAATAATCCCAGACTTAGCCATAGGTCTAAGCCTTCCAGCAAAGCGGAATCAGGGTAGACTCTGAGAATAATTTCAATCGGGCGATTGGCGCGATATGTCATATGTGGAGAGCCTCAAAACCGATATTTTAGATGTGAAGCTGCTGGCAAAAGTTACGACATCAGGAAGGGGAAGTAAATAGGAATCCCCCATCCTGTTAGCGAAGCGGCGCGATAGCGAATTTGGCAGAGCGATCGCTGTACTGCTGGCAGTCAGCGTGGTAGGATGTTACTTCCAGCTATACACAGGTTTCTGTATCAACGCCTCACCCGTTCCAGGTATTTTGTACAGGACTTACCCACGACGATCGTAGCAACCCGGTTTCTTTGCATAATTACTCCTTTCGCGATAGAAGACTATCTACCTCTTTCTTCTTCCTGTCTAATTCGCTACCCTTGAATCCCTAAGCGCATCCGCAAGCGTTAGCGAACGCTAACGCGGTTTCTTAAATAGTTATTCTTCCGGCGCGCCTGGAGTAATATTGTAACTATTTGCTCTACAGAACTTGGCTAAACTTATCTCAGGTAATAGTCTTCGCAACCCACCACTGAGCGAGCTTGCCGTTGAGCAGCAATCTTTTTATGCAAGCGCCCAATCTTCTGGGACGCTTTGCAAGCGTTTGTTGCTACCTTTAACCTTGCGACTGACTCGGCACTGTCTAACTTTAAGCAGATGTTTCGTCCTTTTATTGGTAGCAAACTTAGGATTTTCAAACTTGGTGATGCCTAAATCGCCACCAATAATCGACTTGACTTCCCCTCAAGACAAAGGCAGCATAATCGGGTACGGTTTTCTCCTCAATTCTGACCGAAATATACCAACCATCTTGGCGCTGCCGGACGGTAACGGATTTAATGGTGAACCCATCCGGCACAGGTCTAGAGTTGTGAAACCCCATCCAACCCAGTTTGGGTAAATAGACTTTATTCGCTTTAATTTTTACCCCAACCGCGTATGTGAAGTCGGTGAAATTGCTGTGGTTTTTGAATTTCGCAAAACTGACGCAAACACCAAAGTTTCTTGGAAAAATCGTGGCTTGGGAAACTAGAGATCATGGTCGAAACTTTGGTGATGGCATCGACCTGCGTCAGTCCTGTTTCGGAAAACCCCTGCCTTCAAAAAAATTATTGTAGGCAACATCTAACCGTTTTACATTCTCTGGTTGCATTACGGTTGAATCAATTTCTCCGTACCAGGGTCTAGCTAGTTTTAACTGTGGTAATGCCGTAATTTGAATGTCACGACTCGCTGCGGCGAGGATTTTTGGCCTTCGCTTCAAAGTCTACTTTGGTGTCCTTCCAAGGTTCAAGAGATGCACCGTTCTTGCTGACAAAGCACCTTAGTGGACAAGCAGTAGCTCTAGTCCTGATATCGCAGTAGTTACCCTGAATGAACTGTTCTCTTTGTAGCTGTATTATTTTTGTATAGAGTAAATACTAATCGATGCCAACCAAAAATGCAACAGTACCGCCGAAACAAAAATTCCGTCGCCTTGGTAAACTATCATTTAGTCTGGATACCAAAAAGACGGAAGAAGGTTTTAGCCAGCGATGTAGAAACTAGGCAATGGCAGATTATCTGGGAGGTTTGCCCAGATAATCAATCGAATATCATCGCTTTGGAGATTATGCCCGACTACGTGCATTTGTTGATCAACGTTCCGCCTTGCGGAGAGTAGCACTTGCGTTGCTAGTGCGTATAAAGGCAGGAGTTCTAGATATTTGCAACAAGAATTTCCGCACTTATTGAAACTACCTTACTTTGTTTCCACTGCTGGGAATGTTAGTAGCGAGACTGTGAGGAGATATATTGAGTAGCAGCGTCATCACGACGTTACCTGACGGGACTTAAAAGTCCCGCTCCCCCCAATCCCCCCTCTTAGAGGGGGTGCAAGCGCGTCTCGTCCTGGTTGATAAATTTTTTGGCAAAAGCTGCTCGCGCTATCGTACATTTAACTTGTTGTGGAAAACAGTCAATAGCAGCAATAGTTTTACATTCAAAAGGGTCTATCGTGTATCCATTGCATCAATCCAGACATCAGCGGAAGGCGTTACCCAAATCTCAGCTAACCCAGCAAATCCCCCGTTTAAGATTAAACAAAATTACCACCAGCCTTGCACTAGGAATTGCCATCAGTATCGCCACAATAACTGCAACGGCAGCAGTCGCCCCTCAAGTGCAGGTAACACCTAGCACCGCATTGCTGGGCGATACCATAAAAGTCGTAATTGAAACAGAGGCGGGTGGAACACCTCCAACGGTTTCGATGCAACAGCAAACCTACCCAACCTTTCCCATCGGTCAAAATCGATTTCGGGCTTTGTTACCAACGACACCCCTAGACAAACCGGGAACCTGGGATCTTAAAGTCAACCCCGGAGACGGTCAGGTGCAAAACCTATCGTTGCGAGTGAATGGGCGAACCTTTCCCGTGCAACGCCTGCGCATACGTTCTTCAGCCAGCGGCGGGATGCGACCAACCGAGTACGAACTAAACCGCGTCAGGGCTTTTCGGCAATTAGTGACACCAGAAAAATACTGGAGTGGACCGTTTGTGAGGCCAAACCGAGGTCGCATCAGCACTGTCTACGGCGTCCGCCGCTACTACAATGGGGTGTTTGCCAACGATTATTTCCATCGCGGGCTTGATTATGCCGGTGGGATGGGTTCCCCCGTATTTGCGCCAGCAGCGGGGCGGGTAGCGCTGGTAGGACGCCTTGCCGACGGGTTCCGCCTGCACGGGAACACCATCGGCATCGACCACGGTCAAGGCGTGACCAGCGTGTTTCTGCACCTCAGCCGCATCGACGTGCAGGAGGGAGATTTTGTCGGGCCAGGTCAAGTCATCGGTGCTATAGGTTCCACAGGTGCATCGACGGGTCCCCACCTGCACTGGGGGTTATACGTCAACGGAAAGTCCGTCGATCCGCTACCTTGGAAAAATCAAACTTTTGAATAACGCGATGATCGTCTTAAGCTGGTGGGAATACTTTGGAATTAATTATGGAAAAGTGACGGTTGCAGTCCTGCGACACTATAGCAGTCAAAAGTGTTCCAACTGTGGGAAAGTACTCAAGAAATCTTTGTCAGTCAGGACCCATATTTGCCTGCATTGCGGGTATGTAGCAGATAGAGATGTAAACGCCAGTGTCAATATCCTTAGATTAGGACTGCGTACCGTGGGGCACACGGGAACCTACGCTTGGGAGGCAGCGCGGTCTTGGGGGTCTGCCCCATGAGCGACTGCCGTGGAGACTTACCATCTTGGGCAGTTGGGGCTACCCTGCTGCTCTTAGGTGAGTCTGCTCTCCAAGAATCCCCGTATCTTGAGAGCGGGGAATGTCAAAAAGTAAGCAAAAATCAGAGCGATGTTGCTCGCGCAACAAAGCCTGGAAGTGGTTGAGGCATTATGAGTATTGAAAACATTGTGGAACAGGCGTTGCAAGATGGTTATCTCACCCCAGCGATGGAAGCCGAGGTGGCGCGGATCTGCGACACGGCGAGTGAGCTTTCGATTGAAGAGTATATGGCTCTGGATCGGCTGATGGGTGCTTTGTTAACTGGGGAAGTGGTCGCAGTTCCGCGCAAGCAGTTTATCAACGTGATGGAAGAATTGGTGTTGACAGAGGCGATCGCAAGGGTAGCGGAAATTGAAGCCACCACCGAACACGTTCTCGATGTGGGCGACATCGCGGCTTATGCCCTCAATCGGCTTCCCCCGCTCTATGCTACGACGGAAGAAGGCGCAGCTTACCAGCGCAAGCGAGCCAAAGAAGAGCTACTTGATTTAATAGCTCACCAAGTCAGGGAAGCGCTGCTTCGCAATCTCGATCGCCCCGATATCTTCCCAGAACGGCAACCCATCGGCAAGAGTATGCCAAGGGATATGATCCAACAGGTGAGTTCTCTGCTTCAGGCTTACGCCCCTAATTTTGAAGCTAAACCCGATGTCAGTTCTTCCAGCGATCTCTGATTCCCTATTAGCTATCGGTTGTTAGTTATTAGTTATTAGTTTTCGCGCTCAACTAATAACTAATAACTTATTTTTTTTGTCTGTTGGCAGCGTTGCAGATAAACTTGCTCCCCGCGAGCGCAATACATCCAAAAAGGATATACAGCGGTTTTCCATTGGGTGCAGCATAACATTGTAGGGACAGGGCATCAGTAAATTTTGTCGTTAACTCAAAGTTTTTCTCCTGCCGTGTCCCTACCCCCTGTTGATGCGACTGAAAATGGCTATATATTCTAAATTTACCTCAAAATGGCACTCAGGTTCTTCTCATTGTTGTACAACAGGTGGTTGATAATGACAAACTAAATAACCCAAGTTGCTAGTTATCTCTCTGGGAGCGGCTAATGGCTAATGGCTAATGGATCCCTCGGGAAAAATGCTCCCTTAGCAATTAGCCAGCTGGCAATTAGCCATTAGCAACGCCCAATTTTATAACTAGCAACTTGCGTTAAATAAACTATTGCTTGATATGGAAAAGGCAGTGACAACCTTAAACATTAGTAATATTTCAATTCCGCTAAAGCCACCAATTACCGGATATAAGTGTTAGGCTATGAACTAAAGTAATAGTCAAAACACAATGTCTGAAGAAGTAGCGAGCCAGAATCAAGGCAAGTTTAGGGAAAAATTTCGCCTGAGTAATGTCTTGGTTATTCCTTTCATTATTCCGATTGTGGCTGCGACCAAACTGGTGGGCTGGTTTTCCTTTCCCAAGGGACAACGAGGAATTCAGCAGCTAGTTAACCAACTTCAATCTGAAGCTTCAACCCGCGTACACCAGTACCTTAACAATTACCTCAAAACTCCGCATCAGAGCAATCAAATTAATTTGGATGCGCTTAATTCAGGTTTAATTAATCTAGAAGACTTTCGCACTATCGAGCGGGTTTTCAGAAAACAACTCCAGGTTTTTCAGGTAGGCTATATTAACTATGCAAATCAGAAAGGTGAATTTATTGGAGTCACCTTTGACTCTAAAAACCGGAATCAGGTAGTAGTTGAGGTTTTTAACCGCTCTCAGAGTAACAAGCTTTCCAGGTATGCTACTGACGATAAGGGAAACCGCACGAACTTGCTTTTTATATCATGTCCGCGAGAGATCAGTTGTGTATAGTTGATTGTGCGAAAAAGCGTTTTTTCTCCCCTTTGCTCCCCCATCCCCTTTGCTCCCCCAGCTCTCCAAACGCAACCGATGCAACCGGACACGATATTACTGGGGAATATGATTTTACCCTAGAACCCTGGTATGCAGATGCAGTTAAAGCCGGTAAACCCCTGTGGAGTAAAATTTATCGCTGGACAGGGGGAGGAGACAATCAAGAGATTTTATCTATCTCTTCTAGCTATCCAGTTTACGATGATAACAAGAAGCTTGTAGGAGTTTTGAACAAAAGGTGTTTGATGATATAACTTTGGTGATACTGAAGCGGATTGGCTCAACGGTAGCCTAGTCCTCGACGATGACTGGCGTGCCGAGAGAAACTTGCTCGTATAACGTTTGGATATCTGCATTTCGCATTCTCAAACAACCGTGAGAAACAGGTTGTCCGACTAATTTAGCGTCAGGAGTACCGTGAAATCCGATGTGATGGCGTCCGTCATCCCAAAAACCGATCCAGCGACTGCCTAAAGGATTATCTCGTCCTTGGGGTACGATCTCGTCGGTGAGGGGATGACGCCAAACCGGGTATCTTTGCATTTCCATCACTTGGTAAGCGCCGAGAGGCGTTTCCCATCCCCGCTGACCGACTGCTATGGGGTAGCTGGCTAACTGGCGATCGCTTCGATATAGAAAAACGCGGCGTAAGCTTAAATCCACCCTCAAATGCAACCCATTCACTCTAGCAGGCGGGGGAACAGGCGCAAGTGACGGCGCTAACAATGAATCAACAGCAGTTGCAGTCGTGGAAGCAACCGTCCGCCACTGCGCCAAAATTAAGAGAATGCCAGTACCAGCACAGAACAGCACCAAGCTGCGGCGGAGAAAGTCATGTTTTAACATAGCCGTTACTTGCGATATCTTTTTGCCTGTGTTAGGGATTGTAAAACCACAAGATTGACCCATTATTCCGAATTTTCGCGGATTTTTGGCCGCTGTTTCCGGAAATGCCCCATCCATGCTGTAGCAACAAGGAGGGTTAGGGGGGATCGGGGCTTGACTCGTGGGACAAATTGGGGGAACTTCTCAAAATGGGGCAGCGTCATTGGCAATGAAACTTGTAGAGCCAATAGTTGCCCATGACTCAGTCAATTCCCATATCCTGCTCTACCGTTGAGGTAAGGGTTCATAACAGGCAAGTGCCAACACCTGAAAACCTCCCTAACCACGATTTAGTTTTACGCTGTCAATCTGGACTGCGTCCCGATCGCTCGGCTTTTGCCGAACTGATGCGTCGCTATGGGTCCCACGTTGACCGCCTATTGTATCACTTGGCCCCCGATTGGCAAGACCGCGCCGATTTAGCCCAAGAAGTTTGGATTCGAGTGTATCGCCATATCAAACGCTTGCAAGATCCTGTCAAGTTCCGGGGGTGGCTGGGCCGCATCGCGACGAACTTGTTTTACGATGAGTTACGCAAGCGCAAGCGCGTGTCTCCACCCCTGTCGTTAGATGCCCCCAGAACCCTGGAAGATGGCGAGATGGACTGGGAAATTGCCACCGACGATCCCGGACCCTTCGATCAGCTGACCACCCGCGAGTTCTACGAGCAGTTGCACCAAGCGATCGCCGAGTTGCCCGAAGCGTTTCGCACTACAATTGTATTAAGGGAAATCGAAGGCATGGCCTACGAGGAAATTGCCGAAATCACCGGGGTTTCCTTGGGAACGGTAAAATCGAGAATCGCTAGAGCAAGGTCTAGACTCCAGTCCCAGTTGCAAAAATATCTGGACGAGCGTTAAAATTCTCTTGAGAGCCAATTTTGGCAACTGCCTGATGGAAATCTGTCAACTGCTAGAAGCAAAGGACTTTCTTGTTACCTAAGATCGGTAGTAGAATTTTGAGAGCCGTAGTAAACTAGAGCGCACGCAACCGCTGTGTTTTATTTGTCTGACTTGGAAGTGATTTAAAATGACCCCTGAGTTTGAATCTCACAAAAATCTGTCATCCCATTCTTTTGAAGATTTGCCATCTCCAAAGGTGGAAAATTCCCCTTTAGGAACCCTGGATATGCAAAAACGCGATCGCTTTGAGTTACTCAGTGCCTACCTGGATGGCGAGGTAACAGCCGCAGAACGCCGCCAAGTCCAGGAATGGCTCGATACCGACCCGCAAGTGCAGCGCCTGTATAATCGGCTGCTGAAGTTGCGCCAAACCCTAACCACAATGTCAGCGCCGCAAGCAGTGCCTGTGCAACAAACAGTAGATGCAGTGTTTGCTAAACTTGACCGCCGCCGTCCAACCCGCGCCTTGCGATGGGGTGGAGTAGCGATCGCTGCCTTGTTCGTCGGCGCTTTGGCAACTGTTTTGCCCGGTCGCAATTCATTCTCGCCCCAGCTAGCCCAATCTCCCACCCCAACTGCCGAACCCCTGATGGTCGCTTTGAACGAACCGCTGGTCTATATTCCCAAAGCTGCGGTTGCATCCCCCGTCAAGTCTTTGCCGCATTCTAGCACCGCTCCCAGCCACGGTAAGGAGCTACACTAAGGAGAAGGAGAATCTCCGCAATTACTCCAAGATCCAGAGGGTAAAAATATACCTCCATAGCTGCGGACTCGCAAGGGACTCATTAAGTAAACCCAAGCAGTTTCTAAGGGTTCGCCAGATAAGTTAAATGTTTCTATAAGTTGTCGATTATACTCGTTATGTTCGGGTGGACGCTCTGGATGGTAATCTTCTAGCCGATCGAGCGCCTGTAGAACTTCTGGGTCAGCAAAAGTCAGCACACATCCTTGAACTCGTCCATCGCCTGGGGTCATTGCTGGGTAACCAAATGGTAAGGCAAATAAGTGACCTTGGGCGATCGCTTTTTTTTCCTCGATTACCTTACCCGCACACAATCGTTGATAATTTATTTCCCCAGGTTTGAGAGTTCCGTATACAAAAACTTTTAACATTTGCTAGCTAGACAATTTCCGCCATCTCCAGTAGAATAATAATTACTCATTTCCCTCCCGAATAATTCGTGTTATTGGACGCGCGTTAGCGCTAGGACACGAAGAGAAGACGGGGAAGGGAGTAATATATCTGAAGCGGTTGCTATAATCTGGCAAATTGCACAAATTTGCTAACCACCTCAGACAGCTTACCATGTAAGCGTTTGAAATTAATAGAGTTCAGACATTAACTCTGACTTTATTAACAAAAAAAGCAACTGATTCAGATATTTCCCTCTGAATCAGGTTGCGAACGGTATTAAAAAAGCAGAGTTGTGGTTGCTTATTACCCGTAAGGGGATGGAAACTTATTAACAAAAAAAGTGACCGTTTCAGATATTTCAAATATCCGAATCTGCTTCTAACTCTTCCCCTCACGGGGATGGAAACTTATAAGGATGACCTAGAGGGGATGGCAGTCCTAGAAGATTTCTATTCAGAATTACCCGTAAGGGGACGCAAACTAGAAAGTAAATTTGAATGCTGTGTAAAGTATTGTATGAATTAGGGCTTACGCAAATTTTCTATATGTAGGGTGCGTTAGCCATGAGAGTAAGGCACCATTACACTATATTTAGTGTTGTTGCGTAATTCCTATGAATGATGACTGAGCGATCGCCAGCATAGTTATCGGGTGAGCATTCCGCGTTACCAGACTCGGCCTTAAGGAAGAGAGGCGCTTAGCTTCATCCCTGTAAATCGGAAATTTACATAATACAATAAGTAGTATAAGATCGATATGCCGACCGCAGGCTGAGCGAGTTCAGCGCACGCACTCGCGGAAAGCGAACGCATACAGCGTGCGGAGCAATATCGCACATAGCGAAGCGATCCGCCCCACATTCTCAAACCTGAGATATGTAAAAATACTGAAGCAGACGCGATTATCGCCAAACCAATAGGAGGAGGTAGACTTGCATAACGAATTTCTTTCCTAAACTTATCTAAACTTGGCTATTTTAGGTAAGTTTCAAAGCTCCAAAGCGGCAAAAATTGACTGGTGCTGGATCCCAGTTATACTTGTTGGTATAGTACGGCTGGCAAAGTCTGCACTCAACGCCTGTGGACAAGAAGGAGCCGACTCCCAAGGTTGAAGCAGGAAGCAGACCCTCCAAAAACTGTTTCTGGTTGAATGGTGAACTTTAAGCAAGTTTAGCCAAGTTCTGTGAAGCAGCGATTTAATTCATGATTAACAGGACATTTCCGGTCATTGGCACTTATCTGGACTCTTCTTAGTTTTTCGTTTTAAGGAACGAATGAACTCACGAATCACATCGGACTGAGTTCGCTCTACTGCCTGACAATAGTCGTCTAAAATCTGGCGCTCCTCTTCTGTAATCCTGACGTTTAGATTGTATTTGCCCATAGACTTGTAACGATAATTGCGTTACACTGATGATAGTGGATTAAAGGTGAATCTTGTGTTTGCAGTAAAACGTCAACTCAAATTGAATCAACGAGAGATGACGCGAATGGCGCAACATACAGGATTCTCTCGATTAGTCTATAATTATGGGTTATCCCTGTTTTGGCAGTCGGTTGATGCTGGACCCAAAGCCTCTGACAGCAAGAGAATACAAGCCATCAAGAAGATTTTTACCAATGTCGTCAAGAAACAACCCGAAAACGCTTGGATGAATCAACTCTCATCCAAGGTGTATCAATCAGCGTTTCAAAACTTGCAGAGGGCGTTCAAATGGTGGCGTGAAGGACTGTCAGAATGCCCCACTTATAAACGGAAGAAAGATAAACAATCTTTTACGGTTTATGACGGGAATGGCAAATGCTTGGTCGAAGCAGGAAAAACCATCAAGATTCCCACAATAGGAACAATTCGCTTGCAAGAAGCCCTGAATGAAAGCTATATGAGTCAGACCTTCACTCTTAGTCGTGAAGCTGGCAAATGGTATGTGTCATTCTCGGTAGATGCAGAGCAAATTCGTCCGATTCAGCATGAAGTGACCCAACGGGTGGGGATTGATTTGGGTGTGAAGACGTTTGCAACTCTCAGTGATGGAACCAAGTTGGAAGCTCCAAAACCTCTGAAAAAAGCGATAACCAAGCTCAAGCAACTTCAGTACCGTAACCGTAACAAAGAATTCGGTAACAGAAGGACTGGAATTCGGGCTTCTAACAACGCCAAGAAGTATTTCCAACGATTGGCACGGTTGCATAAACGAGTTGCAGATCAACGCCTTGACTTTTTGAATAAGACGACTACGGACATTTGCCGCCAGTATGCTCGCATTCGCATTGAAGACTTGAATGTGTCAGGGATGATTGCCAATCGCAAGCTAGCATCGGCAATTAGCGATTTAGGATTCTATGAGTTTCGTCGCCAATTGGAGTACAAGGCTCCCAGTTTTGGTTCTCAATTGGAGATTGTATCGCGTTGGTATCCCTCCTCAAAAAAATGTCGTCAGTGCGGACACCTGCATGAAGGATTGAAGTTAAATGACAGAGTGTTTCACTGTCGAGCTTGTGGACACATGGAAGACCGGGATCTTCATGCTGCGATTAACTTAGCAAATGCCCCTGATGAAAAGTGCAGTAGGGTTGGCTCAACCCGATTTCAAGCCTGTGGACTCCAGAAGTGCCGTCACCTCTGGTTGAAGCAGGAAGTAAACCTCAATGTCCGGATATGTTCGGTGTTGTATTAGTTTTATGGAGCAGTATAGCCGTGGAGTCCCGTTACAACCCTGCCGAGATAGAGGCGCATTGGCAAAAAACTTGGGCCCAACAAAGTATAGATCAGACCCCAAAAGAGAGCGACAAGCCCAAATTCTATGCGCTGTCGATGTTCCCCTATCCATCGGGAAACCTGCACATGGGACATGTCCGCAACTACACGATTACGGATGTAATAGCGAGGGTGAAGCGGATGCAGGGATATCGGGTACTTCACCCGATGGGATGGGATGCGTTTGGACTTCCCGCCGAAAACGCCGCGATTGAGAGGGGAATACACCCGGCGAAGTGGACATATAGCAATATTGACCAGATGCGATCGCAGTTGCAACAATTAGGTCTTTCCTACGATTGGAACAAGGAAGTTGCTACCTGTTCTCCCGATTATTACAAGTGGACGCAGTGGATATTTTTGCAATTCCTCCAAGCAGGATTAGCTTATCAAAAAGAAGCCGCCGTTAATTGGGACCCCATCGACCAAACCGTATTAGCAAACGAACAAGTCGATAGCGAAGGTCGTTCTTGGCGGTCTGGTGCAATAGTTGAGCGTAAATTGCTCAAACAATGGTTCTTCAAAATTACCGAATATGCCGAAGAATTGCTCAACGATTTGGATAAGTTGACAGGTTGGCCCGAACGAGTAAAGTTAATGCAGGCTAACTGGATCGGAAAATCTGTCGGCGCATATTTGGAATTTCCGATTGTGGGAATGGATGAAAAAATTGCCGTATTTACCACCCGTCCCGATACGGTTTATGGCGTTACCTACGTGGTACTCGCGCCAGAACATCCTTTGACGCCAAAAGTTACCGCATCCGAACAAAAAGCAGCGGTTGAAGACTTTATCAAAGAAGTATCCAACCAAAGTGAATTAGAACGGACGGCGGAAGATAAACCCAAACGCGGAATTCCCACAGGTGGAAAGGCAATTAATCCGTTTACTGGGGAAGAAGTGCCGATTTGGATTGCCGATTATGTCTTGTACGAATATGGTACGGGTGCGGTGATGGGTGTACCCGCACACGACGCGCGGGATTTCAAATTTGCTCAGGAAAAGCAATTGCCAATTCAAGTGGTAATTTATCCCCCAGATGCAGGCGGGACGCCTACACCACAAGAGTTGAAAGAGGCATATACAGAACCGGGAATTATGATTAATTCCGGTGAGTTTGATGGCATGAATTCGACTGAAGGAAAACAGGCGATTATTGAATATGCCGAAAAGCAAGGATATGGCAAAGCGCGCATCCAATATCGCTTGAGAGATTGGTTGATTTCTCGTCAGCGGTATTGGGGTGCGCCAATACCTGTGATTCACTGTCCCAATTGCGGTATAGTGCCAGTACCGGAAGCAGATTTGCCAGTTGTATTGCCGGAAAATGTTGAATTTAGCGGTCGCGGTGCATCGCCGTTGGCTAAGTTGGAAGATTGGATAAATGTGCCTTGTCCAACTTGCGGCACGCCTGGGAAACGAGAAACCGATACGATGGATACGTTTATCGATTCATCGTGGTATTTCTTGCGCTATCCGGATGCGAAGAATGAGCAGCAGGTGTTTGATTCTGCTAAAACAAATGATTGGATGCCTGTGGATCAATATGTAGGTGGAATCGAACATGCAATTTTGCACTTACTTTACTCTCGATTCTTTACCAAAGTATTGCGAGACAGAAATCTCATCAACTTCGATGAACCTTTCTCCCGTCTCTTAACGCAAGGGATGGTACAAGGGAAAACATACAAAAACCGTCGCACCGGGAAATACGTCATTCCCACGCAAGTTGCAGAACCCACAAATCCTATAGACCCCGAAACTGGAGATAGTTTGGAAGTGGTGTACGAAAAAATGTCCAAATCCAAATATAACGGGGTTGCACCGGGGGATGTAATTGGCAAATACGGTGCAGATACGGCGCGGATGTTCATCCTCTTTAAAGCACCCCCGGAAAAAGATTTGGAATGGGATGATGCGGATGTTGAAGGACAATTTCGCTTCTTAAATCGCGTCTGGCGTTTAGTAACAGATTTCGCTTCCCGCGAGTCGTCAGTCGTCAGCGGTCAAGCACAATTGACCAAAGATGAAAAAGACTTGCGCCGTGCAATTCATAGCGCAATTAAAGCGGTGACAGAAGATTTAGAGGGTGAATATCAATTCAATACTGCTGTATCGGAATTGATGAAATTGAGCAACGCCATCACCGACGCAACTTGCAAAGATTCGCCAGTTTATGTAGAAGGCATCAACACTTTGGTTATCATGTTGTCGCCTTTTGCGCCTCATATTGCTGAGGAATTATGGCGAATAATTGGCAATACTGAATCGGTTCACAAACAACCTTGGCCTCAATGGGATGAATCTGCCTTGGTTGTGGATGAAATTACGTTGGTGATTCAAATTAACGGCAAAACTCGCGGTACGATTCAAGCGCCAGCAAGTTTGGATAAAGAAGCGTTGGAAAAATACGCGCGCGAATCCGAACCCGCGCAGCGCAATCTTGAGGGTAAAACAGTTAAAAAAGCGATTGTTGTACCGGGGAAATTGGTGAATTTTGTTGTTGGCTAATTGCTAATTGCTAATGGCTAATAGCTAATTTTAGAAAGGCTATTAGCCATTTTTTATTAAATAGAGGTGAAGAACAATAATTAACTTACAAAGTAAAATTCCTACAGATAGCTGGGTAAAAGCAAATTGGGAAGAATATATTCAGATAGTTGAAAATGACATGAGAAACCGGGTTTATTTAAGAAACCCGGTTTCTCACCGTTAGCGAAGCGATTCGCGCAGCGCGTCTTCTCGAAGAGTAGGACGCGAAGGAAGAGGGGAGGGGAGCGATATGCACACCCTTAGCGAAGCTCTCGCACTCTGCAAGAGAATTTGAGTTCAGACAAGCGATCGCGGTACCTGCTACGCACAGAGAGCGCTCTTGAGCCAATCCCAAAACCGAGTAGCTACAGCAGATTGCAAGCTCGTCTAGGTACAGCCTTTTGGCTTCGTTTGTCTAGCGGCAGCAAAAATGGCAGCCGCTAGACAAACTTGCGGTGTACCTCATGCGCCTGCAAACCGCTATAATGGTGGCGATCGCGCTCTTGACTCATCCGGTTTTACACTCACCAGTGCAAAGCCTGCAGCGTGCTATTAACGCAAGTTGCTAGTTATAAACAAGCGCGTTGCTAATGGCTAATTGCTAATTGCTAATATAGGATTTTTACTGACATTAGCCATTAGCCTCGTTCCCAGGCTCCTGCCTGGGAACGCCATTAGCCGCTCCCAGAGAGATAACTAGCAACTTGAGTTATTACCAGGAGAAGATCGTGATATTAAAGCTCTTGCAGCCGCCAAAGACTACGCAAGCTTTGCCTGACAACGTAATTTTCTTCTGAGCCAGCTTCAAACATACAGCTAAATCAAACTTGGCAACACCGGCGCTTCCTTTGAATGAAATACATGGTTTCGCTGGACTGATCTCACCTGATAAGACTGTAGCGCCAAAAACCTTGAGAGCGACGAAAGCTTTTGGCACGCTGACATTGACGTCATAGCACAGCTGAATAGGACCAATTAATGAAAGACATCCAGCCACATCTACAGCAGCGGCTGCTTCGGCTTCATGAACCTCCATGTCCATCGCCATTTCCATCGGCGATTGCCCCAATTGCGCTCCAGCCACATCTACAGCAGCGGCTGCTTCGGCTTCATGAACCTCCATGTCCATCGCCATTTCCATCGGCGATTGCCCCAATTGCGCTAATTGCGCTAATTCAACCTCGTACTGGATTTCGGGAAGAATGTCTTCTTTGTAGGTAGTAATAGTCATTGTCTTTTCTCCAAATCTAAGGTTTGTTAATGTGCTTGCTGCACATGTCTTATAGTTTGTCTCTTCACCCTTGGTCTAAACCACCGAAGTTTAGTAACTTAAGAACGAACTTAATAATTTATCTTCAAGCAATTAACCATCAGTATTTCAGCCAATAAAAACTTGAGGGAGGACGCGGGATAAGTTTGCTTAAAATCGGAAAAATTCCTCAGGGTCGGCAACCAAAGAATTGGGAATAAAAAAATCATCAATATTTGGGATCGCATCCGGAATCAAAGATATTGCTTGTGAATATAATAGGATAGGTAAAAATAATCAGCGGCGGCATCTGCAAAACGACCTTCAGCTTATCAGTTTTGTTGAAGTGGGTTTAATATCAAAAACCCCCAGAGCAGGTATTATCCGCCCCTACAGCTCACCGCTCCGGGTTGAGCTGAAAAATCCTTGGGAAAGAAAACTAGAGATATAGGCAGAAACTCGATTTCTAGGATCGTCATGGGTAAGTCATATCTGTTTCTACTTAAGGTTGATTGTAGCTCAGAGATCGATAACGCAAATCCACTTGAGATTTATGGCAAAAAATACCGATAATGGGTGAAGCGAGCGCTATAAAAATTTTGTTTAGCTGTAATTAGGCTTATACGCTTGGCCTCTAAAGATATCTACTAACGTAAGTTGCTAGTTATAAACTTTGGCGTTGCTAATTGCTAATTGCTAATTGCTAATATAGGATTTTTACTGACATTAGCCATTAGCCTCGTTCCCAGGCTCCTGCCTGGGAACGCCATTAGCCGCTCCCAGAGAGATAACTAGCAACTTGAAGTAGTCTATGGAGTCGGGCGTGCATATGTCCTACACATTATAGGCAGCTAATTTTCCCTGTTTGGCAAATATATTTACTAAACTGAGATACTTTTGATGAAGTCACAAAAACAAACACGCAAGCGCGGTGTAATTCTGACAACTCAAGGATTTGATAAACTTATGGCAGCCAAATACGAAGCCGAAAGTTGCGAAAACTGTGACAAACGTTATACCCTGGAAGCTTTAAGTTATCGCACTGGTTTAGATCCAGATACCTTGATGAAGGTATTTAGTTGCAAAATTAGAGTTGATAAGCAAACTCTCAATCGCTGCTTCCGGGCTTTTAAGCTTCAAGTGGAGCCAAATGATTATCAGCACCCAATCCAAAATGCGATCCCCCCTAGCCCCCCTTATCAAGGGGGGAATAGCGGGGATCGCATTGATTGGCGCGAGACTCCTGATATTTCTGTTTTCTACGGACGCAGTGAAGAATTGGCAAATTTGAAGCACTGGATACTCGAAGAACGCTGCCGACTCGTGACGCTATTAGGTATGGGTGGAATGGGCAAAACTTGTCTGTCGGTGAAACTTGCAGAACAGATACAGGAGCAATTCGATTTTGCGATCTGGCGAAGTCTAGGCAATGCTCCTCCTGTCGAAGATATGCTAGCGGAATTGCTCCAATTTTTAGCTGCGGATACGAAAATTAATTTACCAGAAACTATAGAGGGTAAAATTGCGATACTGATGCATTATTTACGAAGTTATCGGTGTCTGCTAGTATTAGATAATTTCGAGACAATTCTGCAAGAGTTCGACTATGGTGTCGGGTATTATCGCCAAGGATATGAAGGTTACGGTCAACTCCTCAGACAAGTGGGAGAAACGATTCATCAAAGCTGCTTAATAATTACCAGTCGGGAGAAACCTAAAGATATTGGGCTACTAGAAGGAGAAACATCACCCGTTCGCGTCTGGCAATTGAAAGGCTTGCAGGTAACAGATGTACTGGAAATCTTTGGTGAATCAACTGATTCGAGCAAGCTGGTTGATTTTTATGCAGGCAATCCATTGGCATTGAAGATAGTTTATAATACGGTTAAAAACTTGTTTGCTGGGAGTATTTCTGAATTTATCAACCAAAATATCGCTGTTTTTGGCGAAATTAGGCATCTTTTAGAGCGGCAATTTAAGCGGTTGTCAGATGGAGAAAAGGAAATTATTAAATTGCTGGCACTTAATCGCGAACCCGTTTCATTTTCACAACTGCGAGAGCGGATATCGCCGTCGATGTCACCCCAAAAACTATTAGAGGGGCTGGAATCTCTGGAAGCGCGATCGCTGATTGAAAAAAAGTCGGCTCTTTTCTTCGTGCAGCCTATGGTGATAGCATATGTAACTGAACAATTAGTCGAAGAGAAAATTACCTCGTTACCGCTGAAAGTTTTTTCTGGTGACGAGTATCAAAGACTCGCTGTTAACACCTAAGCTTTTTTCCAACTCTTCTATTTCAGGACTTACGCAAACACCAAAGTTTCTCTGAAAAAAAGAAACTTTGGTGATGGCAAGGTCGTGCGTAAGTCCTGTATTTCAGCTTGGGAATGACCCTATTTTCCCCACGCCCACCGACCGCGCAGACAAGCGCGATCGCATTTCAGCTTTTGAGGTAAAGTGCGTTCGCGGAAGCTTGCGCTGCGCGGATGCGCGGAAGAGTGCCGGAGGCATATCGCTTATTATCAACGAGAAGATATCACGATTCAGAATTTGGTATCAATTTTTCGATTTCAGATGCATTCATCCCTGTTATCCTAGCTATCTGTTCTACCGTCATTCCTGTCTCAAGTAGGTTACGTGCAGTTTGTCGCAACTGCGACTCTGCTGTATCTGCTCGTTGTCGTTCCTGCTCAGCCCGCTGTCGTTCATTTTCTTCAGGCGTTGGTAGTAATTCTCCCTCCAAAGCCGCCCAGCGCAACCAAGTCGCATCAATGCCTTTATAATTTCCCTGCCAACGCTGCAATGCTAGTCCTAAAGATTGACTAATCAATTGATTCCGTTCGTTGGGAATTAAGCGTTGGTAAACGCTTTGTTGGAGCGAGAAACCCGCCCAATCATCCGGGTTAAATGGGTCATACCAGAAATATTCTGGTACGCGCATTTGATTTTGATAAATCAGTTTTTTCTCGTTTTTATCTGCTTGGGCGGTACTGTCAGAAATTAACTCAATTACCACATCTGGTGCTTTTCCCTCTTCCCAAACTACCCAACTGCGACGTTCGCCTTTAGGAACTCCCAATACCACAAAAAAATCTGGCCCTTTAAAGTCTTTGTTTCGCACCTGTGCCAGACTGTAGTAGACAAACATATTGCCGCCTACATACCCATCCTCCCGTTGTTCTAACCAAGGGATTAAGGCATCAATTAGCAAATCCATTTGAGCTTTATGTCTGGCGCTTTCCATCGGGACACCATCATCGTAGGGAAGTTCTGCCTGAGTAGGCGGTAGTTGGACATCTGGTGCAGCTAGGGTGGTTTCTGACATGGCTTTTCACCTTCTGGGGAGCCATTGGGGATGTTTCTATGTTAGTGGATGGTAGGGATGGGGATGGTGTTTGGGTTTTTGTAGGCGTGCGATCGCTCTTCCGCTTTTGAGGCAAAATGCGATCGCGTACAGCCTGTGCGGTCTGGCATATCGCTTCGGTATGCACCTGTTGCATGTTTATTTGGTATAATCTTTTGCCAAGGTAGGGTTTGGCTATAGACCCTGCCTGGAGTGCATCTGTTAGATTAATCACAAATATCTCAATACAACCGGACTGACCCACGACGATCCTAGAAACCGGGTTTCTATGAAAAATCGTCGTTTAAAAACTACAGATATACGCAGAAACCCGGTTTATTTGAATATATCTGTACAATTTACCCAACGGAAAGATTAACATGCTGTTTAATTCGCCGGAATTTATCTTAATGTTTCTGCCAGTCACTCTGGTGATTTTTTTTACCCTGGGTAGGCTGAGATATAATCGTGTAGCGATCGCCGCTTTAGTAGCTGCTTCCTTGTTTTTCTACAGTTGGTGGAACCCTTTACTATTATTACTGCTAATTTTCTCGATTATATTTAACTACTTGTTGGGGTATGGCTTGAGTAAAACGCTCCAGATACCAGTTAGTAAAAAGTTTCTGTTAATTCTAGGTATTACGGTCAATTTAGGTCTACTCGGTTATTTTAAATACGCTAACTTCTTTATTTCTACTATTAACGATTTGGCAGGAACGAATTTTAATTTAACTAAAATTATCTTACCATTAGGGATATCATTTTTTACTTTTCAGCAAATCACTTATCTAGTCGATGCTTTTCAAGGAAAAATAACAGAAAATAACTGGCTGGACTACTGTTTATTCGTTAGCTTTTTCCCCAAGATTTTTGCAGGGCCAATTGTTCGCTACCAAGAGATGATGCCTCAGTTAGCTAATCCAGGGATTTATCGGCTTAACCAAGAAGATTTAGCAGTGGGGGTAACGATTTTTATCATAGGTTTGTCTAAAAAAGTTCTGATTGCCGATCAAATTTTTGCCTATGCTTACCCAGTGTTTAGTGCTGCACTGCAAGGAACGCCTCTGACATTTTATGACGCTTGGAGTGGAGCCTTAGCTTATACATTTCAGCTATACTTCGATTTTTGCGGCTATTCTGAAATGGCAATTGGTACAGCCAGGATGTTTGGCATTAAGCTACCGCTAAACTTTGACTCGCCTTACAAAGCTGTGAATATCAGTGACTTTTGGCGTCGTTGGCACATAACGCTTTCTAACTTTTTAAGGGATTATATCTACATTCCTCTGGGTGGTAATCGTCAAGGTGAATTTCGGCGCAATGTCAATTTAATGACTACCATGCTGTTAGGTGGTCTTTGGCATGGAGCGGGTTGGACATTTGTTTTATGGGGTGGGTTACACGGAGCATACCTAATCATTAATCATCAATGGCGGTCGTTCCGTAAATTTTTAGGACAGGACTTGAAAAAAAGTCATTGGTGGGGTGTAGCATTAAGTTGTTTGGTGACTTTTATAGCCGTGGTAGTCGGGTGGGTTTTCTTTCGAGCTGAGAACATGGGGTCTGCTCTGGCTATATTGAAAACAATGTTTGGATTTAATGGTCTATCTTTATCAGCTTCGGTTGTGCCGGAAAGAAAAAGGCTATTTTTCCTGTTACTCCTGGCTGTTTGGTTGTTGCCGAACACTAAACAATGGCTGAGTAAATACGATCCATTCCTGTTGGAGAAACCTGTAAAAGAAACAAATGCAAATTGGAGCGATCGCATCTGGCAAAGGTTACAATGGCAACCCAACCGATTGCTCGGCTTCCTATTTGGTATTTTGATGTTTATTAGCATCAAAATTATATTAGAAGCACCGGAAACAAAATTTTTGTACTTTGACTTTTGATAATATGAAAACATCCAAATATTTATCCTCAATCATATCTGGAATATTATTCAGCATTCTGATTTTCCTCCTAGCAGTTTTCTACCAACTCGGCGCTCCAACTGAGAGTTCCCGTTGGACTTACGAGCTTTATACAATTAAAACTAGAATTGCTGACTCGATTACAACACCAAAGATAGTCGTGGTGGCTGGATCAAATGCTCTATTTGGCATTAGCTGTAAGATAATTCGCGAAGAAACAAAGTTTCCCTGCGTTAATGCAGCAACTTATGCCGGATTAGGTATTGATTACATCTTAAATCGCTCTCGTTCTTTACTCCAGCCTGGAGATACAGTTATCCTACCGCTCGAATATGAATTTTACACAGACGATGGTAAATTGAATGGCGCGTTAATCGACTACGTACTAGCCAGAGACTTGGAGTATTTAAAATCTCTTAATTGGCTCGCTCAAATTCGTTTCATCACTGGGGTTTCTATGACTCGCGTGCAAGATGGCATCTTAGCTAGATTGGGAACTCCTAAGCAATGGCAGTCTCATTATAAATCCGAAAACCTAAATCAATATGGCGATGACACTGGAAATCGCGCATCAGATATGACCAAAAAAGAATTTAAGGCGCTTGAGGAGTTAAAACCAAAGGAAATGCAAGGCTATATCAAGTCCAGTTATGGCATGAAATCTATCAATAATTTCGTAGATTGGAGCCAAAAAAATAATATTAAGGTAATAGCGACCTGGCCCAATACCTTCTGGTTTGAAGCTTATCAGGAACAACAGGCTAAAGAATTATTTCAAAGCATCAATGATTTTTATCAAACGATTAAAGTTCCTCTCCTGGGAACTTATCGAGATTTTATGTACGATAAATCTATGTTCTATGACACAAGCTATCACATGAACGATAAAGGAGTGCGCTATCGCACCAAGCAGCTAATAGATTTACTCGAACCTTTTTTACCAAAAGTTAAAAAAACTTGATGGGTAATAATTATACTTGGCTACCCATTGGGTAGAAAGCCAAGGAAGAGGGGAGCGATCGCATTTGTTCAATTAATATCTAGTCCGGTTGCATCAACATCGCGCTTATGGCGGGTTTATCAACACAATTCGCTATTGCTTAAACGGGACTGGTAAAACCCGCCCCTACAACTCCATTAACCATACGAGTAGAGACGTTATACTCGCATCCGCTTTCATTACCCCCTTGATGCCGAACGACTGAAGTCGCGGCTATACAAACTCTCGACCGCCTGCGCGGTCTATAAGAATAAAGGGGGTCGTTAACCCGGATTTGGTATTACATGTAACGTCTCTACTACCGGACACGATATAATTAATACCCAAGGGCGTTCGTAGAAACCGGGTTTCTTGCTGCGCTCTTTGGTTCTAAATCGACGATTTTTCCGAGAAACCCGGTTTCTGTGCGTAAGTCTTGATATAGTTACCGCAACTGACAGAATTTCCGCTCTCGATCTAGTTCCGGTTCTTGCCAAGAAAATGCAAAATGACTTAGGGTATCAATTTGCGGTGCAAATTGCCTAATCGCTTGCATTTGCAGTTCCAATGGCGGACGATTGGTTACAGATCTACCCCAATCTCCGGCTAATGCCGGGTTAATTTGCGTTGCCGATGGTGCGAGGCTAATAACTCGTTGCAAGTCTTCTAAAATACAGCTGGTATCGTTGCAAGCTTTGTAAACCATTGGATGCCATTCCATCGCAGCGGGAAATCTATCCCAAGGTTGAATTCGCGAATCGTATCCTCCTTGTCCGATGGCGCGATTTCCACCGGGGAAAAAGACTGCACCTGTGGGAATTCCTTGTTGCTGTGCCGGAGACTTCGCACTTGCCAAAAAATCTAGCACGCCTTGCGCTGCATGAGCGACGCTCAACTCCCACAATTCCTGTTGTAAAATCGGTTGACGCTCTTGTGGTGATAGCAAATTCTTGGTTAGATCCAGATTGCGCCCTTGCCAAAGCGGTTCTTCTTCCTCTGGATACATCGCGTCAACTTGGGCAAGATCTCCAGTGGTAATATATCCCTGATTCAAGAATCGGCGAATTAACGCCAATCCCTGATTATTCATGGCGCGTTGATATAAAACTTGTTGCGTCGCTTCGCTATAAAGCCACAATTCCTGAACTTTGGTCGCCACAGAAGCTTCCCCCGTACTCCGGGGATATCGCACATAATCAAATAACACCCCATCGGGCTTGCGTTTCACCACCGCCTGCACGAGTTTGTTATAATCTTCCCGCGCTTGCAGATTGTAAGGATCGATGAAGGCTTTGCCATTATCTCCCTTGGCTACTTCTTCATCCGCCGTCCCATTGTACAAAGCTGCTAAATTATCTTGTCCCAAACCGTTGCGGGCTAATACCGATTGTCGGTCTGGTCGCTGTGCGTAGGCGTAGCCAAAGTTCATTGTAAACAACCAAGCGTAGACTTTTAACCCGCGATCGCGCCCTGTTTGAATCGCTTGTGCCAATAAGTCTGCCCGTTCTAATCCTGGCGATTTTACCACCGATTGCCACGGGGTATTATTTTCTGCTTGGGGCAATAGGACTTGAGAGTCATAAAAGACTTCAACGTAAACTTGGTTATAGCCTTTATTGACAATCCGATCCATAATCTCATCTAGCCCTCCCGGTCGGAGGTCGCAGGGATACAAACGCAGCCATATCGCTTGATTGCGAGGCCAATTTTGTGAGCGACATTCCTGCAATTGCCGTGCATTTTCGGCTATAAGGGATTTATAGCGTTTCTGGGCTTTGCGATCGCCGTTTAATGCTGCTTGCCTTAGGCTTTCTTTTTGCGCCTTGGCTTCGGGCGATAACTGACAAGCGATCTCTGTCTGAATCGTTTTGCTGGCTATCGACGCACTAAACATGTTATTTGTCAATACCCCAACTACCAAACAGCGATAGAAATAACAACGGCGTCGCGTCAGGGTTGTAAAAAATTGCTTCATCGAGATACTGTACAACAAGGCAGGCTTCTCAAAAGCTAGCTTAGAAGAGTTTAAGCTAGTTTATCCCATCGGGGAATAGTTTTGCTCGATACCGACTCCAGAAACCCGGTTTTTTAGAAAAACCGGGTTTCTGGCGGGAATTAATCGATTTTATGAGGTATTAGTTATTAAGTGCGGTAACAACTAATAATATCATTTCCGGTGGTATCGGTAGTGTGTGGATGGCTAATTGCTAATAGCTAATTGTCAATTGCCTCCAGAGCAGCCATTAGCGATTAGCTATTAACGCAAGTTGCTAGTTATAAACAAGGGCGTTGCCAGCTTGCTAATTGCTAATTGCTAATCTTGGATTTTTACCAATCTCGCCATTAGCCATTAGCCATTAGCTTCTATTTATGAGATAACTAGCAACTTGAGTTATTAGCAAAGGACATGATATAACTCCCGAAGCGTTTGATATTATTTATTATCTTACGATCGCATCAGCCCACACTAAACTATGGTCAGAGGCAGGGGTTGTTTGTGCATTTTGTCTATCCCCGACTAACCTGTAAAGCGGATCGGTTGTTAAAGGCCAGAAAATTGCAGCGTAAGCAATCGGTAAATTGGCAGAAGGTAAAACATAATCAACTCGCAAATTACCGGGATTATTTCCCGTATCGCCAAAATCGGCTGTATCAAAAACTGGTTTACCTCTGTGGCCGGAATTATTGCCCCCATCAGTAAATGCTTGTTCTAAACCTCCCGGTGCAGCGGGGGTGACGCTGGTATTCACTAGCGGATTATTCAATAACTGAAGAATCGCATTATTCGTGCTATCGCCATCAAAAGGATCGGCATTTTGGTCGCCCATAATTACAAAACTCGCCCCCGGAGCTAAGCCGCCAAACCTTCTATTATCATCGTAAATATAATTTCCCTGTCCTGGGGTGATATAATCCGCCCATAAGCGAATTTCGTCGTGATTGCGCGTACCGTTTCGGTCTTCCGGGCCATCAAAAACGGGTGGCGTAGGATGGCTTAACAGCAAATGCACTGTCTTTCCATTAACATCAATTGGTACATCCCAGTGACTCTTAGAAGAAAGACGGAAAACATTTAACTCTGCGGGTGAATACCAATCATTTGGTGCAGGGGTTGCGGGATTATCAGGTAATAATGCTCCTGGCATATCCTTCCACAATAAATTCTGGAACCTGCGAATTTCATTGAATTTAATCGGATATTTAGAGTACAGCGCCATGCCAAATTGACCGGGGAAATTTCCGAATCCGAAAGCATCGTTACCGTATCCTGGAGCGCCGGTATTTGTAACAACAGAGCCATTGTTATCTAAATCGAAACCAGATGCTACTCCGGTATTGGATGGGGCAATATAGCGGAACGGATAGTTAATGGGAGTTGCCCCATTTTGACTGACTGAAAGATAATTATCCGCCAACAATCTTAGCGCTTCGCTACTGCCATTCGGTCCCCGATTATCGTAATCGAACTCGTTAATTAATACAACATCTGGCTGAGTGCGTTGAATTGTTTCTGCTACGGCTTTGGCTTGAGCATTATTCGGCGTTGATAAATCTCGAATTAATTCACCTTCGCTATTGCGATTTAAAGAAGCATTGAAAGTTGCAAAGCGCACCAATTGAGGATTAACTACAAATTCGCTTACCACTGTTGGTGTGCGGCTAATAATTTCACTGGGATTCGCTTTTAGTTGCTCTTCAGTGTAGCTGTCGATGCCGTAAGTTGTGACGCGCAATTGTTGCGTTTGAGGATTAATTTCAAATTCCGTCCAACCGTAAGTATGTGCCGATACGTAACTGCCTCTTAAAAGGGTGCTGTTGATTGGGGAATTTTGTAACCCGATGGGGTCGTAACCCAAAGGCGCGATCGCATTATTCACGAACTGCTCGATAAATTGATCTTTGCCTTGTCTGGGCAACGTATTGTAAGTATTTCTTTGCTGTGGCGTAATTAAATTACTCTCGGCTCCAATATCAACAACGGTTGGCCCCAACGGCGCATCAAAAGCAACAGATCCGGTCGTAATTTCAAACGCGCCTGTAGGGATTTGCACCGTGCCGGGAGCATTTTGATAGGTAAGATTATTCACCACCGTCCCGTGAATATCGGCGGCAACAAACACAACATTTGTAATGCCATTTTCTTCAATAAATCGCAAAATTTCAGTCCGTTCTGCTGCATACCCTTCAAAGCGATCCGGCGCGCCTATTAAACCTAAATTTTGCATCGGTTCGGGCGTCATGATAAATTTCCAAGTAATGCCGCTATTTTGAGCCGCTAGCAAATCTCGTTTCAAATCGGCTATCTGCTGTTGTCCCAATAAAGTGCGGCGCGGCGTTGGTTGTCCGGTTAGCGGGTCGATATCAAAAGCACGGGTGAGAAAATTACGGACTTGTGTTGGATCGTTAATATTCGCTACACCTGGTAACGGCGCATCTCGAAACGAACGATTATCTAAAATCATGACAGCAGCATCGCTGCCATAAGTGTTGAAGCGATATAATTTGCGTTCAAATGCCGTGCGATCATCCCCTGTTTCACCATAAAATTCATCTCGAATCGGGTTATATTCCTGAAAAGCGCGCAGGCTATTTTCGTACAGGTTAGTATCGTTAATTAAATTGCCGCTAGCTTCAAAACGGCGATCCCTTGCAGCAAAAGTGCCACCGGAAAAATCGTCGCTAACTTCATGGTCGTCAATAGTTGCCAAGACGGATGTAGAAGCGCGTAGATCTCCCCAAGTATTGACACCATTGCGCCTGCCGTAAACTTCATTGTGTTTGATGCGGAACTCTTGCAGCGTCCTAGCTTGTTCCCTCGGCAGATCCGGTGAGGGAAAATCAGCATAAATTGTGTCGCCGTGGAGGACAAAAAAGTCTAGGTTGCGTTCGTCGGCGTTAGCGATCGCTGGATACGGCGCCAATTCTCCCCGCCAGTCACCCGAAACGCCAAACCGCAACCCCGCTCTCGTTCCTACCGACGCGGATGTGCGAAATTGCCCCACCGCGGAATTCCCAGATGCATCTGTGACGCGATAAAAGTATTGCGTTCCGGGATTAAGGCCGTTCAGCTGTACCTTTACGGGTAAACTGGGATCTGTGACAAAACTTTCCAACTGACGCTGCACATTTCTAAAGTTGGGGTCGGTCGAATATTCAAATAACACCCGACCTGGAGTATTGCTGCGCGTCCACAACACGCTAGAAGTTTGCGTCGTATCCCCAGAAGCAACGCCATTTGGCAAGGTTCGTCCTTGCGGATCGGCAAACGGCGAAGGTCTGCGTGATTCTCTTTGTCCAAACAGCAGATAGTGGTCTAGCAAACTTGGCAAGACGCGACGGTTAACTGCATCTGCAACATCTCGGTTATTTTCGCGGTAAAAACTATTACTAAATAGCAGGCTAGGATCGCGTCCCTCCTGTTTGCCAAACTTGACAAAATGTTCAATTCCTGTTAATTCATCTCGGTCTACAGCCCGGGCAACATCTGGGTTTTGTTCGAAATAAAACTTTGTATTGAATAAGGCACTGGGATCGCGACCTTCAAATTGACCAAACCTGATAAAGTGTTGTATACCAGTAGTTTCTTTCCTAGCAACCGCTGCGGCAATATCTTGATAGAGGTTTAAATAAAATTGTTCGTTATACAATGCGCTGGGTTGACGCCCCTCAAATTGACCAAATCTTCTGTAATGTTCTAGTCCGCTCCTAAATTCTCCTCTGCCCACTGCTGCGGCTACATCTGGATATAATGATAAATAAAATTCAGAATTAAACAGTGAGTTGGTATCTAACATAAGAGCGAGGTTTATTACTTTTGTTCAATTAGCTAAACAGAGGTTATAACAATTATATTATTAACAGGTTATCATCGGTTTAATTTATCATAAACTTACACAAACTCTTAAGCCCCCCAAGCCAAGTCTTAAGCCCCCCTTAGCAAGGGGGGTTTGGGGGGATCGGTTTTATAAACTTACACAAAACTCTTAAGCCCCCCAAGCCAAGTCTTAAGCCCCCCTTAGCAAGGGGGGTTTGGGGGGATCGGTTTTATAAACTTACACAAAACTCTTAAGCCCCCCAAGGCAAGTCTTAAGCCCCCCTTAGCATTGGGGGTTTGGGGGGATCGGTTTTATAGCTAGCAACTTGCGTTATTAGATGCGTAAAAGCTTACCGCATCTGACAAAATTTCCGTTCCCGATCGAGTGCTGGTTCTTGCCAGGAAAAAGCGAAGTGACTCACCGTGCCAATGCGCGGCGAAAATTGACGAATTGCCTGCATTTGCAATTCCAACGACGGACGGTTCCTGATAGATTTACCCCAAACTCCTGCTAAAGCGGGTTTAATTTCAGTTCTGCGTTGAGCAAAACTCAGAACTTCTCGCATCTCTCCTACAATGCAACTGGTATTGCCGCAAGCCTTGTAAAGCATCGGATGCCACTCGATCGAACTGGGAAACTGATCCCAAGGCTGAATCCGAGAGTCGTATCCTTGACCAACGGCTCGATTTCCACTGGGAAAAAATACCGCTCCCGCGCGTATCCTTTGTTGCTGCACAGGTCTAATTGCCGCTTGCAGAAAGTCTAAAATACCCTGAACTGCATGAGTGACGGTTAATAGCCACAACTGTTGTTGCAAAATTGGTTGACGCTGTTCTGGCAGGAGCAAATATTTGGTTGTATTGGAATTGCGACCCTGCCAAAGCGGTTCTCCTTCTTCAGGATTGAGCGCATCAATCTCAGCAATATCCCCAGCAGTAATATATCCCTGACTTAAGAATTGGTAGATTAATGCCTGTCCTTTGTTGTTGGAGGCGCGTTGATACAAAGCGCGCAGGGAAGCATCGCCATAAATCCACAAATCTTGCACCCTAGTCGCGACGGAAGCTCCTCCCCCACTGCGCGGATATCGCACATAGTCAAATAACACCCCGTCTGGTCTGCGTTTTACGACTGCTTGCACAAGCTGGCGATAGTCTTGTCGTGCTTGTGCGTTGTAAGGGTCAATAAATGCTTTCCCATTCTCCCTTCTGACCAAATCCTCATCAACCGCTAGGTCATACAAAACTGATAAATTATCATGCCCAAAACCGTTGCGAGCTACTGTCCCTCGTCGGTCAGGTCGTTGAGCGTAGGCGGAGCCAAAATTCATCGCGTACAGCCAAGCGTAGACTTTTAGACCCCGTTGTCGCCCTTTTTGGATTGCTTGCGCCAATAAATCAACCCGTTGCGCTCCTCGTACTTTCACCACCGATTGCCAAGGTGTGGGATTATCTGCCTGGGGTAGCAAAACTTGGGAGGCGTAAAAGACTTCTACGTAAACTTGGTTGTAGCCTTTATTCACAATCCGATCCATAATCCGCTCTAGGGACCCCGCTCGGATATCGCAGGGATACAGGCGCAGCCAAATCGCCTGATTGCGAGGCCAGTTGCCTTGGCGACAAGCTGCCAGTTGCCCCGCGTGCTGAGATAAAACTGCCCGGTAGCGGTTTTGAGCGGCTCTGTTACCTCCGATTGCCGCCTGACGCAGGTTTTCTTTCTGTTGGATGGCTTGCGCTGTTAGTTGACAAGGGATGGCGTTAGCTGCCTGACTCGGTTGGCTAGCACCCAATACACTTAAAATGATATTTGTCAATAACCCCATCCATAAATTTCGATAAAAATAACGTGTAATCAAAGATGGCTTGAGCAACAGAGGATTCAACAAGGCAGAGGTTCTCAGAAGCTAGTTTAGCTTAGCCCGCCAGAAGCCCCAAGTCTGACTGTCCCCCCTTCTTAAGGGGGGTAGGGGGGGATCTCTGCAATTAAGGCGTCCCCACTCCTTTTTCAAGGCGTAGCAGGCAAAAGGAGTGGGGACAGCGCCTTAATTGCCCATTTCGGATCTACTTGCGGGTGGTAAACTGCGAATAAATTCTCTCAGTACATCGGTCTTATTTCTGCCTTTTTTGCGACAGTACTCTTCTAATGCGTTGAACTCTATCACGGGAAGCACGATCGTTAATTTTCTGGTATCCATATGACGACATACAGCAAATAGCTGCTATGATTCTATCAGGTGGCAATAGCCGAAAATGCTGCTCACCGAACAGTACCTTGATAACTGAAGATAGGGGGTGACACAAGCAAGTGTGTCGTATATCGATCTGCCACTTGTGGGTAAAATCTTCATGGAACGATTGACGAATGGTTTTTTAGCTATTCCAGTCGGGCCCTGGGCGAACCTGACTATAAATGGCTTTTGCGGGAAAGAACACGAGTACCGCGTACCGCTGACGCGGAACCCGCAGCGTAGGAAGTTCCAACAGCGAAAGTCTTGTCAGCCAAAACGTACCCCCAGGGAGGTGTAGGAGCGTCACTGCTAGTTTAGCCTCTCACCTTGGGTTGGGTGCTGTGAGTAATTATTCTTAAGGATATTGATGCAAAAAATACAGGCCATCACCTTTGTTTCTTGGGGGAATTTTTCACAGAAACCCGGTTTCTCTGCTGGGTTTCCCGCGAAAAATTGTCGGGAATGTTGTAGGGACACGGCAATCATAAATGTATAAAATATTTCGGATGCCTTGTCCCTACGCCAAAACCTGGTAGGGACACGGCAATCATAAAATGTTCGCTTGTATAAAATATTTCGGATGCCTTGTCCCTACGCCAAAACCCGGTAGGGATAAGGCAATCATAAAATGTTCGCTTGTATAAAATATTTCGGATGCCTTGTCCCTACGCCAAAACCCGGTAGGGATAAGGCAATCATAAAATGTTCGCTTGTATAAAATATTTCGGATGCCTTGTCCCTAC
>NZ_BLAY01000017.1 GCF_020521235.1 Microseira wollei NIES-4236
GTCTGCTGCCGTGCCCCTACCACCTACCAATGCAACCGGACATGATATTACAGCAGTTTTCCATGGGTTGCAACACAGTTATTGTTGTAGGGGCACGGCAGCAATCAGCGCCCAAAACATGAAGGTTGTCTGCTGCCGTGCCCCTACCACCGATTTTGATCGTTTAGTAATATCATGTCCGTTGAATTGCCCATAATAAAAAAACCTCACCGCGTCGTTGCGCCCGCCCGGTGTTCAGTTTATTTATACTCACCTACTTACGGGCAGAATGCCCACCCCACAAGAATTTCAGCTCTCTTGTGGGGTGGGCGGGACGCCCGCTTTGTGTTCAGTTTATTTATACTCACCTACTTACACATCAACATATAGAGATTGTAGGGGCGGGTTTTACGAGATATCTTTGCTAACGGCGCAAAGGATAAATAAACCCGCAAGGGCTTACTTTTGCGATTCTGCCCCCATGGGAGTCCAATCACCAGAAGGAATAAAAGACGCCCAATAATAAGGATGCTGATACTTTTCACTTCGCAACATTTCTAACTGAATCTCACGCAACGCAGAAGAACGCCCTTCATTATTCAACAAACGGCGATAATAACTCACCATTAAATCCTTAGTTCCCTCATCATCAACTTTCCACAAACTAAACACTTGACTTTCTGCACCCGCTATCACAAAAGCACGCCGCAAACCAAAAACACCCTCACCATTCGCCACATCTCCCACACCCGTTTCGCAAGCAGATAACACCACTAACTTCGTACCCCATAAATTCAGTGCAGCAGCTTCCATCGCCGTTAAAACACCATCTTCATCGCCACTTTTGCGGATGTTGAAACCTGCCATCGCTAAACCCGACCTCAGTAACGGGTTTTCTTGATTTCCTGCCACCCGACGACGGGGTGTAACGCTAAAATCCGGTTCCACCCAAAGACTTCGACTCAATCCGGTTGACGGTGCGACTAATTCCACATCTTCTAAGAAAAAGCCGTGGGTGGCAATGTGCAGAATCCTGGGGTTTTTGACTTGTTTGAGGGCGTTTTCTGTGGCTTGGGAACCTGTTAATTGTTGTACACCAGATAGCAGGGGTGCAATAGCTTCGGCTTCTTTGAGCGTACCGGGTAAAGCGCCGAATTGGATTTGGGCTAAATCGCTGGAACGTCGGCTATTATTACCTCGGTTGGCATTAGCGACTTGCACCGATGGATTGCCGGGGTTACTATAATCGGGATTAGCTAAAAGGATAGGATTAGAACGACTGGCAACGGGATTTTGTAAGCGCAATAAGTCACGTCCCGAACCGAGATAAGTAATCGCATAGTTTTCGACTAAATAGCGGTTATTTTCATCCACTAAAGCGGCGAAAGGAATTAGGTTAAGTTGGCTATCGGGAGAAATTAGAAGTGTGCGAGTATTGCCCAAACGCTGACGAATGGGTTGCATGAGTTTTTCATCGAGACTGCGGGCAATTTTTTGGATAGTGGGAGATTGAGATTGCAAAGCTTGGCGAAATTCGGCAACTGATTGGTCGATGGGTTCTGCTTCCCCTAAATCCACCCATTGAATGTTACCGTTAGCGTTGAGAATATAAGCGACATAACGAGGGTTTCCTAATTTGAGACTTTTAGCATCACGAGGATAGTAAAAGACTAATTCGACTAAAGCAGCATTTTGAGGAATGAGTTGCTGGATTGCTTCAATGGTTGCAGGTTGAGAAACCTTGCGGAATTCGGCTGAACGACGAGATAATTCGGCTTCCTGTTTTTCCGCTTGGGTTTTCAGGGCAGCAACTTGGTTGCGATATTGTTCTAAGGGAAGATTTTTGGGTTTATTGAAAATCAGGGCAGCTAGTTGAGTGCGAGTGGCGGCGAGTTGGTCAAGTAACTTTTGGTTTTCTGGGGTGAGGTTTTGACGCAGAATGATGAGACTATCGGTGAGAACTTCCAGGATGCGACCTTTGCGGCGTAATACTGTGGTGAGGGCGAGGCGTGCAGCTTCCGGGTTGTTGGGTGCGTCTTTGATGTGCAGAGAGACAGTTGCGTTTGTTTTCCTAGAAAAGGTTGTCATGTAGGCACGTTTTTGAGATTCTGAGCCAATGGTGAGGTTGACAGCAAGCTGCTGTTCTTCGATATTTACACCACGAGTCAAAAATGCCACTGCACTGGTGATATCTCCTTGTGCTTGGTACAGTGTTGACAGGTTGTTGAGGGTTCTGGCAATATCGGGATGTTCTGACCCAAGCACTTTCTCCGTAATTTTCAAAGAACGTTGATAGAGAGGTAAGGCTTGACTGTAATTGCCCATTTGTTGGTATAACGTTGCCAGGTTGTTCAGCCTAGTGGCGACATCGGGATGCTCTGAACCAAGCGCTTTTTCCCCCATAACCAGAGAACGCTGGTACAGGGGTTCAGCTTGGGCGTAGTTTCCCATATTTTGGTACAGTACAGCCAGGTTGTTGAAGCTGAGGGCTACGCTAGGATGCTCAGAGCCAAGCACTTTTTCCTTGATAGACAGAGACCTTTGAAAAAGGGGTAAAGCTTGGGCGTATTTGCCCATATCTTGGTAAAGTAGAGCTAGATTGTTGAGGCTGTTAGCCACGTTAGGATGCTCAGAACCAAGCGCTTTTTCATAGATTGCTAGAGAACGTAGAAAAAGAGGTAAAGCTTGGGCGTAGTTGCCCATATCTTGGTACAGGTTTGCCAGGTTGTTGAGGCTGCGAGCTACATCGGGATGTGCTGAACCAAATGCTTTTTCATAAATAGCTAGAGAACGTTGGAGAAGGGGTAACGCTTGGGCATAGTTTCCCTGTTTTAAGTAAAAGTTTGCCAGGTTGTTGAGGCTAGTGGCTACATCAGGATGTACTGAACCAAGAGCTTTTTCCAAGATTGCTAGAGAACGTTGAAGAAAGGGTTCAGCTTGAGCATAGTTCCCCACATCTTGGTATAGTCCTGCCAAGTTGTTGAGACTAGTAGCTACAAGAGGATGCTCAGAGCCAAGTAATTTCTCATAAATAGCTAGAGAACGTTGAAGAAAAAGTTCAGCTTGGGCGTAGTTTCCCATCTCTCGGTACAGGTTTGCCAGGTTGTTGAGACTTTCGGCTATATCAGGATGCGCTGAACCATGAATTTTCTCCCGCAGTGCCAGGGAACGTTGGTACAGTAGTTCGGCTTGGGAGTAGTTTCCCATCAGTTGGTACAGTATTCCCTGGTTGTTTAAACTGGTAGCTACATGAGGATGCTCCGAGCCAAAAACTTTTTGCAAGATTGCCAGAGAACGTTGAAAAAAGGATTCGGCTTGGGTGTAATTGCCTGTATCTCGGTATAGTGTCGCCAAGTTGTTGAGGGTAGTGGCTACTTCAGGATGATCAGAGCCAAGTACTTTCACATAGATTGCAAGAGAACGCTGGAAAAGGGATTCTGCTTGGGTGTAGTTGCCCATGTTTCGGTACACTTCTGCCAGGTTATTGAGGCTGATACCCACATCAGGATGTTCGGCACCTAACATTTTTTCCCCAATAGCAAGAGCGCGTTGGTACAAAGGTAAGGCTTGAGAGTAGTTTCCCTGTTTTAGATATAAGCTAGCTAAGACGTTAAGGATTTTTGCCACATCAGCATTTTCAGTTCCCAAAGCTTTTTCAAAAATCGCTAGAATCCTTTCAGCAAGGGGAATGGCTTCTGCATATTTTCCTTGTTGGTCAAGCTGAATCACCTTTTGAGCCAGACCTATAGCTTCTATCATTTCAGCAGACTGTTCGGCTGAAGGTATTGGCATTTGAGCCAAAATCCCACCAGGAACACCCGTTACAATACCCAGTGTGGCGATCAGGGCAGTTGTCCACAGCAGCATTCTCTGGCTCATAATGTTTCCCTGTCGTGAGTTAGGCTATTTCTAGAAATTATTGCCTTTTAGCTGATAGTGCGCCGCTAATTCCACATATCTTAATCATGCCCCTATGAAACGCCGTCACTTCTTTCAATTCGCTGCATCTACCCTCACCACTCTGGGATTAAGCCAACTCGATATTCAACGCCAAAGTTGGCGCTATGCCAAAGTGTTGGCACAAAGCACGCCTCGGAAACTGGCGCTGTTGGTGGGAATTAACAACTATCCTGATTCACCCTTAAACGGTTGTATAACCGATGCCCACTTGCAACGAGAATTATTAATTCACCGCTTTGGTTTTAATCCCAACGATATTCTTTTAGTCACCGATGAAACGAATATTAAACCCACCCGTGCAGGCATCTTACAAGCTTTTGAAGAACACCTAATTAAACAAGCCAAACCAGGTGATGTGGTGGTTTATCATTTTTCCGGGCATGGTTCGCGAGTCTTTGACCCCGATAGCGGTGCATCTGACCAATTAAACAGTACTTTTGTGCCTATTGACCGAGAAAGTTCCCCATCTGGGGAGAAAACAATTGTCTCCGACGTGATGGGGGAAACCCTATTTTTATTAATGTCTGCCTTACCAACCGAAAATGTCGCCGTAGTTCTCGATAGCTGTCATTCCGGTGGCGGAAAACGAGGCAATTTGACGATTCGTGCCATCATTGGCGGCTCAAAAGTTAACCCTAGCCCGATGGAACGCAGCTATCAAGACCAATGGCTTTCTCAACTGGGAAAAACCAGGGAATGGTTGAAACAAGAACGCCAAATAGGAATTGCCAAAGGTGTCGTCATTGCTTCGGCGGCGCGAAATCAATTAGCTGCCGATACGCCTTTTGATGGCTTTTCCGCCGGAGCGTTTACTTACGTCTTAACTCAATATCTTTGGCAAACAACCTCTGATGAACCAATTAGCAACATTCTGGCAAATGTAGCTCGCAGTACCACCCGCATTTCCACTACCCGACAAATCCCAGAATTTGAAGTTAAAAAAGATAGCAATAACGAAGCAAAACCCGCTTATTTCACCAACCATCAACTCCCCTCAGCGGAAGCAATAATTACCAAAGTAGCAGGTAAATCTGTCGAATTATGGTTGGGAGGAATTGACCCCCAATCTATCGCCGCATTTAACAAAAATGCTCTATTTTCTATTTTAGACGATCGAGGTAAGAACTTGGGAACTGTGCGATTAGACTCCCGCAATCCTAATAATGGATTAATTGCCCAAGCAACTCTAGTCGAAACTTCCCAACCCAATGGGATTAAACCCGGTTTAATCTTGCAAGAACAAGCACGGGCAATTCCCAACGATTTAAAGTTACGCATTGGATTGGATGAATCTTTAGGCGCAGATAAACCAACCGCATCCCAGGCACTTTCTCGCCTGACTCGCATCGAACCGATGCCTTTAGGACAAACTGAAGTGCAATATATCCTCGGTCGCATGACTGAGGCCAATTATCAAGAACTTCAACAAAAAAAAGTTGCCGATCTTCCCACCGTTGGCAGTTTGGGTTTATATGCACCCGGTTTAGATTTAATTCCCGGTTCCTTTGGTGCAGCTAATGAAAATGTTACCGCTGCGATTGAAAGATTAAAAGCAAAATTACGCTCCTTATTAGCAGCCAGATTAGTTAAATTAACCCTAAATGCCGATTCATCCAAATTGAAAGTTTCGGCATTGATGAAAATATTAGATTCCCAATCCGGACAACCCATTGATGTGGCGGCAAGTGCCTTTACTGTTCGAGGAAGTACTAGGAATGCGTCACAAGTACCAGCTAATATTAAACCAAATACAGTTGAAATTGAAGGGGGAATACCCAAATTACCTTTAGGAACTCGCGTGCAATTTTTAGTCGAAAATAAAGAAGATACAGACCTATATGTGAGTTTATTGGTGATTACTCCAGAAGGCGAAATGATCGTTCTATTTCCTAATACTTGGGCGGCGACAACGGACGCAGCGTTAATTAAAGCGGGAGAAACGCGACAAATTCCAGAAGCGGGAAAAGATCCGTTTAGAATTACCGTTGGTAAGCCATTTGGAACGGTAGAAGTATTGATAATTGCCAGCGCTACACCCCTGCGAGAAGCTTTGAAGAAATTGCAGGCTATTGCTACAAGTCGCGGACAACGAGGTGGGCCATTGCCTTTAGAATCCGATGCTGCTGGGGTAATTGATGATTTATTAGGCGATTTTGACAGGGGAACTCGTGGAAGTCGCAGTCTTTATGCCTCTTTTGACCCTACTGTGCGCGCAGTGAATACGGCACAGTTGGCAGCAATGTCGATTACATTTAAAGCGGTGGAAGCTTGAAGCTAACCGGAAGGTGAGTTTAGCTGCTGCTTAAAACGCGCCGACAGAAATGAAGTCCGCCTGCGCGGACTGGGAGGGCGATCGAGGTTTATCCACGATTGGAGGTAGGGCAATTGGCGATCGCCCCTACAAGATTGAATTCCGTTGAATTGTATACAATCCCCAATTTGTTTTAGGACATTTCTGTTTTCATGGATGAATGGGTTATACCAAATCCGCTTCCATCACCCCCGTGCAAGCCGAACGACTCGCATTCGCGGCTATACAAACTTTGACCGCCTGCGCGGTCTATAAAATAAAGGGGGTAATCCATCCGGATTTGGTATTAGAGCGATTTCAGTTATAATAAGTTAAGGTATTGGATGAAAAAGATGATCGATCGAACAGCCTTACTCAACCGAATTACTCAAACTCCTGGAAAATGCGGCGGTCGTCCTTGTATTCGCGGGATGAGAATTCGCGTAAGCGACATCTTGGAAACCTTAGCAGATAATGTCACTCCCAGCGAAATTCTAGCCGACTTTCCCGATTTGGAACCCGAAGATATTCAAGCTTGTTTGCTATTTGCCTCTCTCCGCATTGACTTTCCCAAGATTGCAGTATGATATTCTGGCTCAATGCTCAATTGCCTCCGAGTTTGGCAACCTGGTTAACCGAATCCTTTGGAGTCAGTGCGATAACACTGAAAGATTTAGGGTTGCGAGATGCGTCAGATGTTGAGATATTCAATGCGGCTCGTGCGAACGGTATCGGCACAGTTGTTGTCACCAAAGATCGCGATTTTATCGATTTAGTCGTGCGCCTCGGCACTCCACCTCAAATTCTTTGGTTGACTTGCGGCAATATGACAAATCGCGATGTGCAGAGTATTTTTAGTCGTGCGTTTCCCGATGCACTGGAACTTCTGAAAGAGGAGAAAGCATTGTGGAAATTGGGAGATGATTCTTTGCTCATTATTCCCATAGGTAGCGCGATCGCTGGCGAACCTGTTCCTGTATATCTTCTGGAATTTTACGACGAGATATTAAAATAATGAAGTCCGCCTGCGCGGAATGGAAGGCAATCGAGGTTTTTCAACCAACGGCAAACTCAGTAAATTCTCGCTTATAAGGAGCCTGAAATGCTAAAACAATATCATTTTTTGGAACTCCGGCTGCTACTAACTCATTAGCAATTCCCACTTCTGTTCCATCTCGTTCGATCCAAATCTTGCCATCTTTAATCTGAATATAAACGATACAGCCAAAAACTCGATTCAACTCCAACCAACCTAAATTCAAGACGAGATAGCGATCGCGATCTGAATCGAAAATCAGTTGAATTTCAGTTTTCCCTTTTTTTCTAGAACCAAAGTTATCTTCGAGTATCTTTTGCACTAATTTACCGTAGTTTAATCCTTCCATAAAACAATCTCCTCTTTATTGCGATCAAAAATCAATAAATTGAGTTGATGTTCGGCGATAATACGCTGGATAAAGGGACGAGAAAAAAATTCAGTATAAATATCGCTCGATATGGCTAAATACAACAAGCGATCTGGTTCAGTTTCTCTCAATGCCGATCGATAGTTGAGAGACTATCCTAAAGCCAGATGAAACTCCGTCACCGTTGAGCTTCCGATAAACGATTTAATTTCTACTGCTATTTTGCGATCGTTTTTTGTAGCGGCTATAACTTTCTCAGCCGCTAAATCTATTTTTAGATCGACATCATCAATACTAATATATAAAGGCTCGTCAGTCACGATCCAACCGTCTTTTTCTAGTGCCGATCGAACAATATTATGGTAAAAGTCTCTAGCTGACATATAAAAACTCGATTGTTATAAATTGCGAATCGTTCGATTAACAAAACTCAAATAATCATCAATCTCTTCATAGCAGTCTAATTCTTTTTCCTCGTCTGGCGTGAGTGCTGTTTCTTGCTGCTTTTCGAGTAATTCTTCAATTCGATTTTGCAACCAACTAGAGGCGCGAAAAATCAAAACACCTTCTTCTAATTCGATTTGCACTACACCCTCTACAGGAACATTAACAGGTAGGCTGTTGAGTTTCGGAATAATTAGGGCGTTCATTATCGATGACTTGAACGGTTAGTTCTGATTATAACACGATCGGGCTGGTGAATGGAGTTCGTGCCGAAAGAAACGAATTCCACCTGTGCGGATTGGAAAAGCAATCGGTATTTCACAACCCGTTTCAACGGGTTTTAGTTCTTAGCACCGAATTGATTCGGGTGCTTTTTTGCCAGTACAATGTAGCTATTCCTCCAGTGGCGATCGCATGGATCTCAACCTCCAGAAAGAAGAATTCAGTTACGCTCATACAGCGGATTGCAAGTCAGTGAGGTACAGCCTTTTGGCGCTTCGTTTGTGTAGCGGCACCCTTAAGAGTGCCGCTACACAAACGAAGCGATTTCGCTGTACTTCACTCGGCTGCAAGCCGCTGTATCTATGCGATCGCGCTGGAACGAGGAGATATCTTATGAAACCCACTATTCAGAATATAGATCTACTGTTAGGACTCAATCCTTTAGAACTAACTCGTTATTTAAGGCAAACGGGTTGGCAAGAAGCAGAAAAACTGGGAGAAAAAGCAGCGATTTGGAAGCTGAACGATAGCCGCGAACGCGAGTTTGAAATTCTTTTACCATTACAGCCAGAAATTCCCGGCTTTGCCTTACGTATTTACGAAGTCATTCAAACCTTAGAAATCGTAGAAAATCGTTCGTCTTACCAAATTATCGGAGATTTAGTCACCGAAGCCCCTAATATTCAAATTCAAGGAGTTATTACTCAGATTGAAATCCAAAACGATCGCCCGATCGTGACGGTGATGGGTTGTGCTGTGGGAAAATTCCGGCAAATTCAATTGCAATTAATGCCAGCCGATTTACCGCTAGCGCTGAAAGCCGATCGAGAACGCTTACCTGTTGAGTGTACGGGAGATTTAATCAAACAAGGCGAGCGGTTTGTTTTAAACAATATTATAGATTTTGGGTTATATGAAGAGAGAGAAAAGCAACTTGCTTAATCGATGCTGCTGAATGTAATTCGCACCGACAAAAACGAAGTCCGCCTACCCTGGGGGAACGCTACGCGATCGCAGACAGGGAAATGCGATCCAGAGTTTATCATCCACATCCATTGCAACGGGTTTGTATTCGATTTCAACTCACAGCATACTCTGTAAACTGACGTTTGAACGGGGAATGAAACCCAATGACAATCCGATCTTTAGGAACGCCTAATTCAACTAAGCGCTCGGCAATCGATCGTTCGGTATTATTTTGTTGAATGTAAATTTTACCGTCAATCAAATCGAGATGCAGCGGACAACCATAAACCCAATGACCGTTTGTCCAGCCGACTTGAACTAAAAGATAGTGATGGCGTTGGGTATCGAAAATAGTCTCGCTCGAAACCGCACTCGACTTGTGAAGTTCGGCTTGCTCGCAAATCACTTTTTGGATAATTTCACTATAGTTTATCTCCATAGTACAATCTCCTCAACTTCTGGATCGTAAACAATTAACTTTAATTGATGTGTAGCGATCGCTTTTTGAGCAAATCGACGACTCAAGAAACTTTCATAAGCATCAAGCGACACTGCCAAATACAAGATTCTTTCCGGTTGTATCTCTGATAGTACCATAGGATAGTTAAGACACTGACCCAGTGCTGTGTGAAATTCAGACACGGGTGAATCGCTGAGAAAAGACTTAATTTCTACAGCTATTTTATCTTGACCTCGTTCGGCGGCAATCAGCCGTTCTGCACCCAAGTCTACATAGAGCGGAACGTCTTCATATTCGAGAGATAGAGGATCGTCTGTAATCTGCCAACCCTCTTTTTCTAAAGCAGCCCGAACAGCATAATGATAGACATCTCTAGCAGGCATATTGATTAATAATTTCTCTCGTTGTAGGGGAGGGATTTGGTCAGCAGTTAAGGTGACAACTTTACCGTCTTGCCAAATACTGATTGATTGTCCCAATCTTCGGTGCTTTTCTATTGCTTCAGCTATGGCAATTTTCACACCAGCGTCAATTTTTTTTCGTAATTCTGTCAATTTTTGTTCATTCATTTTTTACCTCTCCTCGCTGTCAGGTATGCGATCGCCAGAATCGTTTTGTCAGTCGTTATCTTCTACTTCCAACAACATTTCAATCACTTCGCGCAAATTTTCTCGTAACTCATCCAAGGTTTCTCCTTGAGAATGCGCTCCTGGAAATCCAGGAACGTAGCCAACATAGAGGTTGGTGTCAAAATCTCGCTCGACGATCGCAGTAAAAATTTTCATAACTATTTGTACCCCCAATATTTAGATGATATTACCTCTGACAACCCTGATTTGATACCGTGCCATCAGGCATTGTTGCGCGACACAGATTGGCTTGATATAAGATGGCGTTTTTTAGGTTAGCATTGCTTAAATTAGCACCGCTGAGGTTGGCGTAACTTAGATTGGTTACAGGATAGATAAATATATAACCACTGTCTGTCCAGACCTCCTCCTTTTTGTCACTTAAATTTGCACCTTTCAAATTAGCATCCTGTAAGTTTGCTCCCACTAGATCGACCCCCTCGATTCCAGCGCCGCTTAAATCTGCATTGCTGAGATTAACAAATCTTAAATCCGTTTTTCTGTCCCCACTCGAACTAAGTTGAGCGTTGCGAAGGACTGCATTGGCAAGATTTGCTCGCTGTAAATTGGCTGACTGCAACTGAGAACGCTCTAAATTGACATTCAACATAGAGGTTCGGATCAGCTTGGCTTGGTTGAGCTTTGCATTGGTCAAATTTGCACCATCCAAGATTGCACCGACCAAATAGGCGTTTTCCAAGTTGGCTCTTGATAGGTTTGCGCCTTGTAAGTTTGCACCTTCTAGATTGGCATCGAATAAATTAGCAGACGCTAGATTGACCGATCTCAGATCGCAGCGGATGCAGGTTTTGGTTTTGAGTAGATGATTGATTTGCTCTGAGCTTGCTGTTTGCTCGCTCGCGGAACTGGTTTGCAGTGGGACTATCTCGCTGAATGAAACTCCAGAGGAATTTCGCAGCTGATCTATGATTTGCTGGTGTAGAGAAACAACTTCCTGCTCATACTTTGTCGAGGCATGGAGAAAGTTGGTGCGGTTTGCTCTCGTCTTGGGTTCGGTGATAAACCCAAAGTATATATACCCGTAGTCTCGACCGCGAGCGACCTTGAATACTTGCGAATTCAGAGAAAAAATATGACGGATTGGAACTCTAATTGTTTGATATTTCAGACTAATTACAACATCCTGGGACACTACGCTAACTCTGCAACTCTGTTCCTCACGATCTCCTAAAGCGAGAACACAAGTAAATTCTTTACCTGGAAGTTCTGGAGGTTCGCTTGGATCGCTAGCCGAGCCTTGAGCATAAACAAGCTTAGTCAAGAGTATGGAGAGCAGGAGTGCAAGAGTGCCTAGAATTTTTTGCTTCATAACATCACAACTTAATTAATTTTGCAATTAAGGCCCATTCAAGGCTTGATATCAGAAACCGGGTTTCTGCCTAGATTTCTTTTATAGAAACCCGGTTTCTTTGCGCCTATCCTGATGTTACTGTCCCGACTTCGGAGTCGATGAATCGGTAGATCCTGGTTTCCGATAGCGAATCAAGATACTCATCATCCGATCCGAATTGGGTAATGGCGTCAGGCGACTCCATTCATCTACTTGAGCAAATCCCATTGTGTAAAACTTGCGGATTTCTGCCATCACTCCCTCGCGGGAACTGATAATCAGAAACTCTACCTTTTCCCGTTCCGGTTCAAAGGCGTCAGAAAAAGGACGCACAGATCCGGTAGAGTCCGACAAAAACTCTTCTGCCATGAGATATTCTCCTGTTTTTTGGATTGAAAACCAAAAAATCTAGCCACCCCGCAGGCAGCGCAAAGCAAGGTGGCTACAGAGAAATGTTAAAATTCTCCATTAGCCTCCAGACTGGGCTTACAGTGTGGGGGTCAAGCTGTCCATTGCCGTTGGTAGCGGCATTGGGCAGCGATACTAGATTTTTGGGTGGACAAGGGTTGCTGTCGTTGAACTCGAGCAACCTTAAACAGAGACAATAGCGGCATTGGGGACATCTGTCAAGATACTCGTGGCGTTGCGTTACCAAACTTTAGGGAAAGGCGAATTGATTTGAGATTTGAGATTTTAGATTTCAGATTGAGTTATATCATGTCCGTTGAATTGCCCATACACACTACCGCATCGTTGCGTAGGGGCACGGCTAACTTTAAAGTTATCTGTTTTTGGAAAGTATCTATGATGTTCCCTACTCCCAATCATGGGTAATCGACCGGACATGGTATCATATCATGTCCGCGAGAGATCGGTAGTGTATGGATGGCTAATTGCTAATTGCTAATTGCTAATATAGTATTTTTCCTGACATTAGCCATTAGCGATTAGCTATTAGCAGTTACACAACCGTTGCTACCGGACATGATATCAAAGATACAAAAGAAACCCGGTTTTTTAAAAAAACCGGGTTTCTTGTGGGTGTTTTATCAGAAAAATGTTGCGTTATATCGTTTCTGGTTGTATCGAAATTACAGCCGTAGGGGCACGGCAGTTGAGGAACTTGGCGCTGGCGACAAAGCTTACTGATGTTCCCTACTGATGATTCCGATGCAAACGGATTTGATATTACACTTGGTTAACGCACCCTACTGTTTAGGATTGAGTTGTTAGCAATTGTGCAGGTAAGCGCTTGAAGGACAGGCGTTCGTTTTCTACATCGACAAAGATAGTGTCGCCGTCGTTAAATTCGCCGCGCCAAATGGATTTAGGCATGACCTGGAATGGATTGAGTGGATGGCGCAAAACAAGATCCGTCTAATCGTCGCCTTGCGATCCAGTCAGTGGCACCTGCGACCCGCGCCGCGTCCAGGATGCCGCGCTGAGAGTTGTTATGATTTCGTCGTTTCACCAGATTCCGGAGGCGGTTGCCGGAGTTGTAAATGAAGTAGATGAAGTCTCCCAGAAAGGTAAGTGGTCGAGTCGCTTTGTTGCCCATATTAAGAATTGCCCGAAAACCGCTGTATCCTTTACCCGGCCAGATATGGATAATCTCAAAATCGGCCTGAGTCAGTAGCTCGAAGACCCCCAATGGGGACATGTGGAAGAAACTGTCGTCGTGCCAGGGTTCAAGAAAAGACACGTTGCCCAAGTAGTAGCCTCCTGGCTTCAGAACCCTTGCTACCTCTTGGGCAACGAGATAAGGACATGCCAAATGTTCCGTTACGCCAGCCGAATACACTATGTCGAAGGTGCGCTGATTAAAAGGGAGGAAATGACAGTCGCAAAGCAGATCTGGGCCGCCATGGAGTTGGAGGTGCTGATCGACCCGAGTCTTTGAAATGTCTATCCCTAAGTATCGAAACTGTTTAGATTCGAGGAATGACCTCATCTGCCCTCCGCCACAACCGATTTCTAGAATCGACGATCCCGAGGGTAGTCGATCAAAAATGTCGAGATGCGCCAAGTCAAGGTGATACGGTTTATCTGAACCGGCTGCACCACACCGAGGTGGATATGAGAAGCAGCCAGTCAATTGCTCTCCATTAGTCGAACGACTTTGGGGGAAATCGAACGAGAGCTTCCGGGAAGCGGTTGTCGGAATCAGGACTGGGGTGCCATCGGATTCGGAGTAATCAGCTCCGCAATGGGTGCAGTGGGTAAATGACTGCAGAGGAGTTCTGCACGCCGGACAAACCAGCAAGCTCAACAATGCGCTGCGATCGATCATACGAGAACTGCCTCATCATACTAATCAAACGAGTACTCCCTCACCGAAAACGCGCACGAATGCCCCTGGCTTTAGACATGGGGAGGATGTGCTACAGCGATTTTAATCGCAGTCAACACTGGATCTTATGATATTACAAAATCAATTGGCAGCCAAAACAGCTTCAAGCCAAACAAAAACCCTTTCATTTGTCACCCAAATAACACTGGTAGTATTGGCTACAGACTCAAGGTTTTTATTGTCTAAATTTGAGGATCTTTGGCAGCTTTACAATGCCTGCTAGGGCGAGGCAAAGCAGCCAGTACAACAGCAACCAGACCGCAGCAGAAATATTTCTTTGAAGCAAGTATTTGCCGAACTAACTACTGAAACTGAAGGGTTTATCGGTAACCAATAGACTTCTTTAGAAACTACTCTCAAAGGCGGGCAGAATGCCCACCCCACAAGAGTTATTGCAGAGATATAATAAACAGCAGCTAAAAATAGAAACCGGGTTTCTGCGTAGATTTCTTTCATAGAAACCCGGTTTCTTGGCGCCAAGTATCAAACCCGCTAGGGAATAATATCGTGTCCGCTTGAATACCCATAGTTAGAACTGACGCGGTGATGCGGTGACAAGGGAGAGCGGTGAGTTTTAATTAAGGGTGAAAAGCCTGACATCATATAAATTCCAAGGGCTAATAGCTCAAGTCCGTTAAAACAAACTGGTTTGATGGCATTTAGTCGGTTTTAACCGACTTGTAGAGACGTTACATGTAACGTCTCTACAATCCGGAAATTTATGGCCGGGCGGGTTTGATACGGCGTAGATTTCTGGAATAGAAACCCGGTTTCTTTACGTTAATCCCGATTTTATCGTCCCGACTTCCGACTCGATGAATCGGTAGATCCTCCTTTGCGATAGCGCACCAAGATGCTCATCATTTTATCGGTATTGGGCATGGGCGTTATGGGACTCCATTCATCAACAGGCGCAAATCCCATTGTGTAAAACTTGAGGATTTCTTCCATCACCCCCTCGCGGGAACCCACAATCATAAACTCGATCTTTTCTCGTTTCGGTTCTCCTGCGTCAGAAAAAGGACGCACAGATCCGGTAGAGTCCGACAAAAACTCTTCTGCCATGAGATATTCTCCTGTTTTTTGGATTGAAAACCAAAAAATCTAGCCACCCCGCAGGCAGCGCAAAGCAAGGTGGCTACGGAGAAATGTTAAAATTCTCTGTTAGCCTCCAGACTGCTCTTAACAGTGTGGGGGTCAAGCTGTCCTTTGCCGTTGGTAGCGGCATGGGGCAGCGGAACTAGATTTTGGCTGGACAAGGGTTGCTGTAGCTGAACTAGAGCAACCTTAAACAGAGACGATAGCCCGATTGGGGAGAACTGTCAAGATACCCGTGGCTTTGCGTTACGAAACTTTACTGAGCTTAGATTTCAGATTTTGAGGATTGCACTGTGCGATCGCTAATTTTACACTCTTGCGATCGCTTCAGTTCTCGATTGTCGATCGTGAGAACGCATCCAGATCGATTGTATTATAATGAATTCAACCTCGAAATGGAGTAAAAATTATGACTCCTGGAGTTTCAGAACAAGTCAGATGGACGATCGACGATCTAGCAGGTTTCCCAGATAATAACAACCGATATGAAATTATTGATGGAGAACTCTTTGTGACGCGATCGCCTCATATTGCTCATCAATTTGTTACAGGTGCGGTGTATGCAGAACTGAGAACTTGGTCAGTTCAAAATAAATTGGGAATGGCGGCGATCGCGCCCGGTGTGATTTTTTCAGAAGTAGATACAGTAATTCCTGATGTAATTTGGATTAGCAGCGATCGCCTGACTCAATTGCTAGATGAATCTGGACATTTAACAGGTGCGCCGGAACTCGTTGTCGAAGTGCTATCTGAATCAGTCGCCGATAAAAAACGCGATCGAGAAACGAAACTCAAACAGTATTCTATATATGGCGTTATCGAATATTGGATAGTCGATCGATGGCTCAAATCGATCGAGGTTTATCGCCGCGAGAATGGCATTTTGAAAAAAGTTCTGACTTTGTGGGAAGGCGACGATTTAACCAGTCCGCTGTTACCGGGATTTTGCTGTCGGGTTGGGACGTTATTTGCTTAAAGTATACTAAAACCTGACAGAAGTTTTCTGTGACGTTGATGATTTTTGTCAATTGTTTGAACCCTTACTAGCACAAATGTTATTACCAGAAGTGGAGGGTCAACACCTCCCAAAAACTCGCTTAACCTTGAGCGAAATCATGACAATTCTGATCGGATTTCATGGTTCACGTTACCGAACATTTAAAGACTTTTACCGATTACAAGTAATGCCATATTGGTCAAAAGCCATGCCTAATTTGGTTAGCTATAATCGTTTCGTCGAGTTAATGTCTTATGCTTTGTTAGCACTATGTTGTTACTTTGAGTATGGTTGTAAAGGGGATGTAACGGGAACAAGCTTTATTGATTCTACTGCTTTAAAAGTTTGTCATAAAAACCGAGCCAATAGCCACAAAGTCTTTGCTGGCATAGCTGAAGGGAGTGATATCATGTCCTTAAGATTACCCATAATTAGCAGCCGGGACACGGCATGATTAACGTTATCTGTTTGTCCGAGATATCTATCATGCCGTGTCCCTACGCAACAACGGGGTCAGTTTTTTATTATGGGCAATTCAACGGACATGATATGAGTTGCCACTGTCAGTGTTGTGGCGATCGCTGATCTTAAGAGGGTGTTTCTTTGGAGACAATCCTGGTTGACATGTGGTCTCTTCCACCTTGATGTAAGACGACACGCGATGCCTTACCGGTTTCATCTACCACAAATGTTAGTTGAGCATCCACCACTTTGAAAAAAAACTCTGTTGCTGACTCTGGGAAAATTTCTACTCGTTCCTGTCCTGTTAACTGAGTAAAGATGCGTTGCGCTTCGGTCGTCACCGTCAAAATCACTCCAGGAGTAAGCTCGTAATCCCCCACATATGACTGATAAAGGGCAGGATCAAGCTCGACCGCTCGGCGTTGTTTGGGTAGTTTGTACGGTTCACCCCATAAAATCGCGGCTAAATCATTGCTAATTTTCCCGACTGGAGCTGTTACCAGATTGCTCAGGACAATGATTACCATTTGTTCACTGGGAAATCTGGCAAGGCTGGTGGTGAAGCCGTCAATCCCTCCCTCGTGTGCTACTCGATCGCGTTCATAAAGGCGATCGATCACCCAGCCATAGCCATAGAAGGCATCGCCATCTTCTTCACCTATTCTCACTGCTGGGGCAAACATCGCGTGTCGAGAAGTTTCGCTCAAGATAGCATCGCTGTAAAGTGCTTGATCCCACTTGTAAAGGTCTTCGACGGTGGAGTACAGCGCCCCTGCCCCGACTGGGATGGACATATCCAGGAATTCGGCGTGATAGTACCCTGCCTCAGCAGGTCTGTAGCCCGAAGCTCGGTGAGACAAGATTGGCTCCGATCGGTCATATCCTGAGTCTGTCATGCGAAGCGGCTCAAAGATGCAGTGTTGTAAGTAGTCAGCGTAGGAGCGATCAGAAACGGTTTCAATTAGCTTGGTCAGTACCGCATAACCAGAGTTGCTGTAGCTGTGGCGATCGCCCGGTGTGAACTCCAATGGCTTGTTGCTGAACCAGGTAATCACCTCATCAAGTGTCATCGCCTTCCGTTGTTGTTGGACATAGTCAGGAAAGCTGGTGTAGTTGGGAATTCCAGCCGTATGAGTGAGCAAGTGATGCACTGTAATCTGCTCAGATTGAGGATAATCGGGCAGATAGGCTGAAAGGGGACTGTTCACTTCCAGCAAGCCCTGTTGTTGCAGGTGCAAGATGGCAGCGGCTGTAAACTGCTTGGTGACAGAACCGAGGCGGAACTTAGTTTGAGGTGTATTGGCAACGCTATGTTCAAGATTTGCCATGCCATAGCCCTGGCTCAACAATACCTCGCCTGCACGGGCAACCAACACAGATCCCATGAAGAAACCCGTTTCTAAATAAGCTTGAAGATAGGCTGCCATCTCGCTGGCAATGCCCTGGTTATTTGCCTGCTCTGAAGTCATTATAAAACCACCCCTTCACCTAAAGGACAGCATACTGCTCATCCATTCTAATCTCGTTTTGACCAGTAAATGAAGTCCCCATCTTCAGGGGATTTTTCACCCTTAACGTTAAAGTATCCACTTACTGAAAATGTCCATTTGACCGAGGGAAATGCTCTATCTATAACCTTTATGTAGAATGATGCGGGTATTTTCACACTTTCGTGTTATCTTGTGTCGTTATCCACTCTTGATTTTGAGTAGTCGGTGTTGGACGCTTACCTTGTGGTATTTTTCACAGGACGCAGCGATCGCCTAATACGCTTAAATTTCCCATCGAGATCACGTTGCTCAGTTTACTTGCGTCCATAAGCATATTAATTCCTCTCCATAGGCTTGTTCTCTCGATCGAGGGGTGGGATTTGGTCAGCGGTTAATGTCACAACTTTACCGTCTTGCCAAATACTGATATGATGTCCGGTTGATTACCCATAATCAGAAGCCGGGACACGGCACGATCAAAGTTATCTGTTTGAACGAGAAATCTATGATGCCGTGTCCCTACACAACAACTCTGTGAGGTTTTTTTATTATGGGCAATTCAACCGACATGATATCACTGGTGATGCAACCTGATTTATTTATATTATTGGTGATTTGCCGGACATCATATGATTGATTGTCCCAATCTTCGGTGTTTTTCTATTGCTTCAGCTATGGCAATTTTCACAACCGCGTCAATTTTTTTTTGTAATTCTGTCAAAGAATGTTCATTCATTGTCTGTTGATGTAATTTGGTTCCAGATTTCAGGGGCATAGATGGTTAATTGCTGATTTATGCTTGATGCAGCTACCAATCTAGTTTCAGGGTTAGAATTATCATAAACTATCCAAGTATCGCATAATGGTAAATATAACTCAATTAGATTTTTTCTGCCTCTTTCATAACGACGACGGATGACATCTTCGGGGATATTATGACCTCCACTTTCTACTCGTCTCTTTACTCGTTCAATGGCTAACTCTGGACTTTGCAACCAAAAATAAATCTCCAATCACAAAAACATCAGGCATTTTTCCAATCTAATAAAAAAGCGACAGATTTTACTCTGTCGCTTTTGATTAAAAATTAGCTCGATTGAATTGTCAACACTTCAGATGGCAAGCGTTTGAAAGCTAGTCGTTCGTTTTGAACATCGACAAAAACGGTATCGCCTTCGCTAAATTCACCGCGTAAAATTGCTTTAGCAATTTGGGTTTCCAATTCCCGTTGAATTGCGCGCTTTAACGGACGCGCACCGAAAACGGGGTCGTATCCTACTTCTGCAAGGAAGTCTAAAGCTGTGTCGGAAAGTTTGAGGGAGATTTTGCGATCGCCATTGGGAGATCTTGCTGTTTTTAAGTCGCTTGCTCTTGGGTTGCATTCTCGCCAAATCGACCTGTACCGTAGGTAAATTGAGAGCGATCGCCCAACGATTGACCATATTTCATTAAATGTAACCCGTAGGCGAGTTGCTTTGGTTCCCAAGCATCTAGAGCTTGAGGAACATTGTGGTGATGTTTAACTAGAGCATCAGCCAGAGCGATCGCATTTCTTGCTGCTTTAGAGGTACTTGCTGCCGTATGGGGACGGGGAATAAAGGCTGCATCGCCAATCAACGCCACTCGCCCAAATATCATTTGAGGAACTGCTAGATCCAAAATTGCTTGAACAAATGGCTCCTTTGTTGCTGCAACTAACTTTTGAAACGGGGGAGCCAGCACAGCATCAGCATACGCTCGCATTTCTTGCTCGATCGCAGGTGATAATAGTCCGGGTGGAATGGAATAATCGCGGTGTCTACCGTCTTTATCTGTCAGGATGCGAGGCAATTCTGTTGCTTCATCATAATTGACATACCAAACCCAGTTAAAGCGGCGTTCTCCCGGCAATAACGACTCATTCTCACCGGGAATAACATATTGCAGAATGTGAGAGTTGGGAAATTGGAAAAACACAAATCGTTCTGTAAATAAAGCAGCCGCATTCGAGTCGATATCCGTTTCGTCAACCAGACCTCGGTAGCCAACATATCCAGCATATTGATAGCGGTAGTTTGGTAAGAGACGTTGACGCACGGTTGAATTCGGGCCATCTGCACCAATTAATAACTCTCCAGTGACAGAAGTTCCATCTGCAAAAATTGCGGTGACTTGTTCATCGGTTTGCTCAATATCGGTTAAGAGTTTTCCTGAATGGTAATGCTCTGCTGGAAAATGTCGCCGCATAGAACCATAAAGTAGATTCCAGGAGGTTAAAGTTTGACCCATGGACATTTGTTGGACAATGTTGCCGTCGCGGTTCAAGTAATAGCGATCGCGCGCTACAACACCCAGCGAATCATCAGAAATTCCTGCTCGTTGAAATGCTTCGATTACATCTGGTTGCAGCACAATGCCACCGCCGCGACTATCGAGAGCGTGAGACGAACGTTCGTAAATATCCACCTCCCAACCAATCGAGCGCAGCATAATTCCAGTAAACAAACCGCCTAACGATCCGCCAATAATAATGGCGCGTTTCTCTGTGAGTTTCATGATGATTAAACCCTCTCTAATTCCTTCACAGCAGCTTGCAAAGCGGCGAGAAAAACCTCAACAGGTTGACCGCCAACTAAAATCTCTTTGCCGATACGAATCGTGGGGACACTGTGAATTCCTTGAGCGATCGCCCGCTGTTTCAATGCTGCAATTTCCTCAATGCCCTCACGGGACAGGAGAAATGCCTTCACTTGCTCAACATCAAGATTAATTTCACTCGCCAACTGTGTCAGAGTTTCAACATCGCCAATATCGCGACCTTCAGTAAAATAAGCTCTGAGAATGCGTTGAGCCATTTCAGTTGCCTTGCCAACTTTGCCAGCGAACCTGGTTAAGCGATGAGCTTTCAATGTGTTTGGCGTGACCTTCATCAAGTCATAGCGAAACTCGATTCCGTTGGCTTGACCCACCTGCACCGTTTTTGCATCTAATTGCTGCGAATACTCCCAACTGCCAAATTTATTAGTGCGGTAAGTCTGACGATTCATGCCTGCTTCGGGCATATGAGGATTTAGCTCGAATGGATACCAAATCCGCTCAATTGCAACAGGCGTATTTAGTTGCGCGATCGCTTTCTGCAAGTTTGTGTCTGCCACTAAACACCAGGGACAAATAAAATCTGATGTCATTGCGATCGTTAATGTCATGGTTGCCTCCTTTTGAAACAGGCGAATTGCTACAGTTCAACCATAACTTTATTCACAAAGAATGATAATATAGGCAAAACGCAAAAAACCTTTGCGTTAAATGCAAAAATCAAGCATTTTTCAACCCGATGGATCAATTTGCTGCGATGCGTGCCTTTGTAAAAGTTGTGGAAACAGGTGGGTTCTCAGAAGCCTCCCGACAGCTTGATTTGGCAGTTTCTTCCGTCACCCGCCAAGTAAATTCACTCGAAGAAATGTTGAACACTCAGTTACTCAACCGCTCGACTCGCAGCATTACTCTCACGCCGCAAGGTCGCCAATATTACGAGAAAGCGGTAAGAATTTTACAGGATGTGGAGGAAGCAAACGCCTGTGTGATGGAAGGCTCCGATGTTCCGCGAGGATTGTTAAAGGTGAGTATGCCAGTTGCGTTTGGACGGCTTCACGTCGCACCAATCCTGCGCGATTTTCTGGCGCAATATCCCGAAGTTAAATTGGAACTGCGATTGAGCGATGGATTAGCCAATTTAGTAGAAGACGAGTTAGATATGGTAATTCGCATTGGCAATCTCGATCGCTCTGGTGCTACCCTAATTGTTCGCAAACTTGCCTCCCATACTCGCCTTGTCTGCGGCAGTCCAGACTATTTCAAGCAATACGGCAAACCAACCCATCCGAATGATTTGGTCGATCGCAATTGCTTGTTATTTGCTTATTCTACAGGAGGTGCTGTGTGGCGATTTCAACAAGACGTCCAGATGTATGAAGTAAAAGTAAATGGCTCTCTCACAGCAAACAATTCAGAAGTGCTGCGCCAGTTGTGTTTAGACGGTGCTGGACTGATCTTGATGCCAACGTGGTTAGTGGGTGAAGATATTCGCGCTGGAAGATTACAAGCCGTGCTAACCGATTTTCAGGTGCATCCTCAAGTCGAAATGGATATGGGCATTTATGCACTTTATTTGCCGAATCGTAGATATTCGCTGCGAGTCAAAACGTTCATCGACTTCCTAGTAAAGCGATTCGGTAATCCACCTTACTGGGAAGAAACTGCAATTTAAGAAAGTTTAGATGACAAATTGCAATCGAGTCTTTAAAGAAAGCGATCGCGCTCATCTTTCCTCATGACCTAAAAATTATAGTTTACGATCCCAATACAGAGGAGATTACACAATGGAAACATTAGAGAAGTATCGTCAAATTGTGAGGGATTTACTCAACTCCCATGCCACAACCAATGATCCTGATATTGAGTGTCAGATTATTTTTGATACAGAACGCGATCGCTATCTACTTTTAGATAGAAAGAAACAGACCTCAAACTCAAAGAAGAAATTGGCCTGTCCTAAAATCAGAGGTACATTGGTTGCTTTTGTCCAGGCAAATGCCAGGTGAACCGTTGGGAATGAACTGACTTGAGCATCAATAACGATTGCACGAGCTTCAAATCGAGCTAAGTTCCCTGTCAATACAACCGAGAGCATCTCGTTTTCCCAGATTAAACCCAGTTGTAGTCCTAACTCGTATGGCAAAACATTGACGCTTGCGCCTGTATCTAATAAGCCTTCGACGTTGAGGGATTTACCATTAAAACTGAGCGTCAAAGGCAGATACGCCATCCGATCGACCATGCCAAGGCTACTATCAATGATTTTGTAAGGGAATTTTTGAGCATCAACCATTTTGTTCCTGTTGCTTTGTAGCCAGAAGATTCATCAAAACATTGGCAGCTTCAGAGCAATTGTAGGGAGACCAAACAGGATACTCCTGGTTCGCAATAAAGAAGTTTGAGTTTGGTTCTTCTTCTTTGACAAGTTCTGCTGCAATAAACTGCATCAGCCGAAGCTTGTCGATTTTTGGAAGCTCCTGGATTTGTGACATGAGTTCAGCCAATGGCATTTGAGCATCTCCTCGTCTGAGATTCGGTGAAAAAATTGAGGATGCTAGCTTGTAGCAGAAGGGAGCTATAACTAGCATCTGTCTATTTTACCAATTGCTTCGTGGGTTGGTTCAGGATCGTGTCCCACTATCACATCGGGACGGGTTGCATGGTAAGTGCTTGACGACAGAACTACAGCAGGACGACGTTTAATACCAGTGACGCCTGGAAAATCGACTGTGACGACATCGCCGGGATTGAATGTCACTATTACATCTCCTCGCTGTCAGGAAAAAGTGTCGTTGCATACTGCAAGGAAAAGGTTGTTACATCAAGTTGATCTTGTTGAGTCCAAGTACCGCTTTGATCGATAACAGGTTCATTTTGCTGTAGCAGATCGTTAAGAATAAGAGTTGCTAAGCGTAATCGCTCATTCGGTGACAACGTACTAACGATCTGGGTGTATATTTCAATAGCAGTAGTCGGCATATCGGAATCCTCCCGCTCTTTATACTAACTCAAAAATACTAAAGAAACCCGGTTTTTTCAAAAAAACCGGGTTTCTTGTTCGTTTTCCAGATCAAAATGGTGCGTTACACTGCGTTAACGCACCCTACGGTTTAGGATTGAGTGGTTAGCAATTCAGCAGGTAACCGCTTGAAGGAAAGGCGTTCGTTTTCTACATCGACAAAGATAGTATCTCCATCGTTAAATTCGCCGCGCAAGATTGCTTTGGCAATTTGGGTTTCCAATTCCCGTTGAATTGCACGCTTTAAGGGACGCGCACCGAAAACGGGGTCGTATCCTACTTCTGCTAAGAAGTCTAAAGCAGCATCGGCAAGTTTCAAGGAAATCTTGCGATCGCTCAACCTTTTACCCAATCTTTCCACCTGCAATTGCACGATTCGCCGCAATTCTTGCTTTTGCAATCCGTGGAAGATAATCAACTCATCAATGCGGTTGAGGAATTCCGGACGGAAGTTGTTTCGCAGCGCATCCATTACCCGACTCCGCATTTCTTCATAGCGAGAATCATCCCCGGCAATATCCAAAATGTACTGCGATCCGATATTGCTGGTCATGATAATGACGCTATTCTTGAAGTCTACGGTATGTCCTTGAGCGTCGGTAACGCGACCGTCGTCAAGTATTTGTAGCAAAACGTTAAATACATCCGGGTGCGCTTTTTCGATTTCATCGAACAGTATCACCGCATAAGGACGACGGCGAATTGATTCGGTTAATTGTCCGCCTTCTTCGTATCCAACGTATCCGGGAGGCGCACCAATTAAACGGGAAACCGCATGTTTTTCCATGTACTCGGACATATCAATTCGCACTAAAGCTTCTTCGGTGTCGAACATATATGCGGCGAGTGCTTTGGCTAATTCGGTCTTGCCAACGCCCGTGGGGCCGAGGAAAATAAAGCTAGCAATCGGTCGATTTGGATCGGCTAAACCAGCACGAGAACGCTGAATTGCATCTGCTACTGCGGTGACTGCTTCATCTTGTCCCACGACGCGACGGTGCAATTCGTCTTCCAAGTGCAGCAGTTTTTGCATTTCGGATTCGACTAATTTGCTAATCGGTATTCCCGTCCACTTGGAAATAATTTCGGCAATATCTGCTTCGGTGACTTCTTCCCGCAGCAAGGATTTACCGCTGGTTTGGGTTTGGGCGATTTGGGTTTCAGTTGCTTCTAATCGCCGTTGCAGTTCGATTAACTTGCCGTATTTTAATTCAGCGGCGCGGTTGAGGTCGTAGTTGCGTTCTGCTTGTTGAATTTCCAAGTTAACGCGGTCGATCTCTTCCTTAATCGTCTGAATTTGACCGATCGCGTCTTTTTCAGACTGCCACTGTGCGTTGAGGGTGCGTTGTTCTTCTTTGAGATCCGCGAGTTCTTTTTCCAATCTTTCTAGACGTTCTCTGGAACCGCGATCGCTTTCTTTTTGCAAAGATAGCTTTTCCATCTCCAGTTGCAGGATCTTGCGGTCGATTTCGTCGAGTTCTTCCGGTTTGGAAGTAATCTCCATCTTTAACCGCGCCGCCGCTTCGTCTACCAAGTCAATCGCTTTGTCGGGGAGGAAGCGATCGCTGATATACCGCGTAGACAATGTAGCTGCTGCTACCAAGGCACTATCGGAAATTTTCACCCCGTGGTGAACTTCGTAGCGTTCTTTCAACCCGCGCAAGATAGAAATGGTATCTTCCACGCTGGGTTGATCGACGTAAACTTGTTGGAAGCGCCGTTCTAGGGCCGCATCTTTTTCCAGATACTTGCGATACTCATCTAAGGTTGTCGCACCAATGCAACGCAACTCGCCTCTCGCCAACATGGGTTTGAGCAAGTTACCCGCATCCATTGCACCTTGGGTTGCACCCGCACCGACAACGGTGTGAATTTCGTCAATGAACAGAACGATATTACCGCCGGATTCGGTAACTTCTTTCAATACCGCTTTCAGACGTTCTTCAAATTCACCTCGATACTTCGCACCCGCAATCAACGCACCCATATCGAGGGCGATTAATTTGCGGTCTTTTAAAGATTGGGGAACATCGCCGCTGACGATGCGCTGCGCCAATCCTTCGACGATGGCGGTTTTACCCACACCTGGTTCGCCAATCAGCACCGGGTTATTCTTGGTGCGACGAGAGAGGATTTGAATTGTGCGGCGAATTTCGTCATCGCGTCCGATTACCGGATCGAGTTTACCTTCCTTTGCTAGTTGGGTGAGGTCGCGACCGTATTTTTCTAGCGATTCGTATTTTCCTTCCGGATTTTGATCCGTCACTTTTTGTCCCCCACGGATTTGAGCGATCGTGTTCTTCAGCTTGGCTTCATCTAGTTTAAATTCTTGCAATAAGCCTTTACCGAACCGATCGTCCTTGGTATACGCCAGCAACAGGTGTTCGATCGAGATAAAATCATCGCCATATTCTTTGCGATATTCTTCGGCGCGGTCTAGCAGCGTATCCAGACTGCGACCGAGATAGATCGAGTTAATTGTACCGGAAAGCTTGGGTTGGCGCTTGATGAAGTCATCTGTGCGATCGCGCAGGCGTTGCACATTTACCCCAGCTTTGTTAAAAATACTGCTAGCCAGCCCTTCTTGTTCCAACAGCGCTTTCATCAGGTGTTCGCTTTCCAGCTGTTGCTGCGAGGCAGCTTTAGCCATATCTGGGGTTTTAGCGATCGCTTCCCAAGCTTTTTCGGTAAATTGATTTGGATTATTCGGTTGCATGGAATAGACTCCCCTTTCTATACGCCATTTTTCTAACTACAGCCATTGTAGGGAACCTGGTGCGATCGCAAGATCGGTGTTCACCCCTTCTGTAGCGGGTATTACCGTCCGGGTATGGCTAATTGCTAATTGCAAGCTTGCTAATTGGTACAGGACTTACGGTTGGGCGACCTATCACCTTTGTTTCTGCGTATACCCCTGGTTTCAAAGCGACTATTTTTTATAGAAACCCGGTTTCTTTGTCTCAGTTTTGCGGGTTTCTTTAGATCTCTTGGGCGACCGAGAAACCCGGTTTCTGCGTATACCCCTGGTTTCAGGGCGACTATTTTTTATAGAAACCCGGTTTCTTTAGATCTACTGATTCTGGAGTGCCTGCTGAAAAGTTTTGAGCGCATCGACGTGGTTAACCATATTGGTGCAGCGTAACAATAACTCAAGATTTATTCCTGGTAATTCCTCACTTTTATCAATCTTTTCATAGTGCAATTCGTTCCCCTCTCCCCGCAGATGATAGACCTCAAGTACGCCATCATCCCAAAACCATACTTCAGGAATCTTTAGCCGTTTGTAGGATGCCAATTTGTTGATGCCGCCACTGGTAAAGACGACTTCAATCGCTAAATCGGGACGCGATCGCCCAGGGGCAAGTTTATAGGATTCATCAGCTTCTCGCTTGACAGCGCCAGCTTCGCTTTCGAGGGTCATCGAACGGGTTGGGGTGAAGTCAAACCCTGCCATTAGCAGGTAAAGTTCCAACAATGCAGCGATCCTTTCTTTATAGCGGATTGCCAATGAGTGAGGTACAGCCTTCAGGCTTTGTATAGCGGCACCGTTAACGGTGCCGCTATACAAACAAAGGTGTACCTCATACGAGTGCAATCCGCTGTAACTGTTTGGTGTGTTTCACCTGATATCTGTCTAATCTCCAATATTCCATCCAGAAAAAAGAGTCGGTATCCTGGACGGTCTAGCAATTGCTCAACCGCTTTGAACTCCCGCCAAGTCAACCCCTCAAATAAGAGGGGTGTTACTTTTTTGGGTTTGGCTAAAGTTGCTATTGTCATAATCTACCCATTTGCTGATTCGCAATTTAATGCAAAGTTTACGCTCTACTACTTATAGTATCTCGTCTTGCTTCCCCTTGTCGGGAGCGTCAGTTTATCCGTTCGCGGGTAACAAAATTCCGAACCTTCTTTAGCCGAGGGACATTGATATCATGTCCGTTGAATTGCCCGTAATAAAAAAACCTCACAGAGTCGTTGCGTAGGGACACGGCATTATAGATATCTCCGACAAACAGATAACGTTGATCGTGCCGTGTCCCGGCTGATGATTATGGGTAATCGACCGGACATGATATGACCTATTAACCTCCGATTATCGTATCGGAATTTCGATGGTAAACTTTGTCCGTTCTCCTGGAGTTGAATCGCAGTACAGTTTGCCGTTGTGTTTTGTGGTGACGATCTGATAGCTAATCGAGAGTCCGAGACCCGTACCTTTGCCGACGGGTTTGGTGGTGAAAAAGGGAGCGAAAATGCGCGATCGCAAGTTTTCTGGAATCCCAATTCCGTTATCAGCGATGATAATTTTAATCCGTTCGAGATCGATCGCTTCAGTATGTATCCAAATCCTATGCGGATGAGGCTCGATTGCTGCTAAGCTGCGCCCTTGGTTCGATTGTTCGATTGCATCAATCGCATTAGTTAAAAGATGCATAAACACTTGATTAAGTTGTTCCGCATAGCATTCGATTAAAGGTAGATTGCTGTAATCTTTGACTACTTGAATGGCAGAACGAGTGGGAGTTTCTTGGAGGCGATCGCGCCAACTCAGCAGCGTACTATCAATGCCTTCATGGATATCGACCGCGTACTCAGATTTATCTAAACGCGAGAAGGTGCGGACCGACCGAATAATTTCCTGAATGCGGGTTGTTCCGACTTGCATCGACTGTAAGATCTTGTCCAAGTCTTCAGTCATAAATTCAAGCTCGATCTCTTCAATTCGGGATTGAATGTCTGGAGGGATTGGAGTTACATACTGTTGGTAGGCTTGTAGTAAACCTAATAGATCCTGATAATAACTCAAGTTGCTAGTTATCTCTCTGGGAGCGGCTAATGGCTAATGGCTAATGGCGAAATTGGTAAAAATCCAAGATTAGCAATTAGCCATTAGCAATTAGCCATTAGCAATTAGCAATTAGCAATTAGCAATTAGCAATTAGCAATTAGCAATTAGCAACTTGCGTTAATAGTTACTGACATGAGATATATTGCCGTGAATAAAACCGACATGACCACCAATTTCCTGGATAATTCCTATCACTAATTGCCCCAAACTGGACATCTTTTCATTCTGAATCAACTGTAATTGAGTTTTCTGTAACTCCTGCAAAGTTTGCTCTAGTTGTTGTAACTTGATTTGAGCTTGTGCTTCACTCGCTTGCAGATTTGTTTGGATGCGATCGCGATCGTTAATCACCTGACACAATTCATCATTGACGCACTTTAGCTCGCGATGGGTGTAAGTATAGTCAAGAATTAAGCCAGTTAATGGAACTAGATAGGCAATTATCTTGAGGAAATTCGCTATGTTGAAGCAATCGTCAAATAGTGCCGACTCACCAAACGCCATATAAATTTGAGTTGCACTATTCGGGATTGTACTGACAATCAGCGCATGAGCAAAGAGACTCGGATACTTGCGGTAAAAAAGTGGATAAATAAATATACCCGAAATTGCAAATAACACCAGTGAGATAACATCCCAGGGGCGAGCGATCGCCCCATGAGAAAACATCGTTTGTGGCAAAGTTTCCTGAAGCGTACAAAAATAGATGACACTGTATACCAGAATGCCAAAGCCAAGGCTGACACCGCTAACCATTGCGACACTGCGCTGCCAGCGATCGGGGTTGATTAATAACAATAATCCAACTCCTAACATTGTCAGCAAGGCATTTCCCAGTCGGCATAATGCCCAAGTAAAGGGAATCAGATCGCTGGTTTCAGATGCTGCATCAATCAAGCGATCGGCAGCTGTGTGAAAGGCATCCATTATCCCCGCACAAAGCAATGTCACACCGAGAATTGGGGTAATGACATCTCGCTTGATTGTGAAGTGAGAAAATGCCAAGATCGCGGTGAAAATTGTCGCACAAAAAGCGATCCATTCCAAAATTGTCTGAATAAAACTGCCTGCTAATGTGCGATGCATTGCATCTAGCAATTGGGGCGATCGCATCGTGGGAACTGCGTCCAAATCGAGTCCAAGTTCGATAGCGCTGAAACTCACGCCCATCCAATTCAGGCAAAAGGGTAAAAGACAAATAACTACAACTGCCCAAATGACAGCACTTGGTAGTTTCGTAGGTTGTGTTTGTTGCTGCGGGTTTTCGGTTGTAAAACTATTGTTCATGGTTTGGCTTTTGCTGGTTCGGTTGGGTTAATAATTCCTCAATTTCTTCAAACCGAAACTGTTCGTAAAGCTGAATAATCTGCTCGGCAAACTTGCTATATTTTGGCTCAGTTTGCACCAGGTTTTCAAGCTGTTCTAGCAGCCGGGTGAGTTGAGCGTTTTGAGTGAATTATAGGAGTTGGGCGCTCTCGGCGCTGGAGGGGAAAATTACCTCGCCAGTATCTCCAGTATCTGTTGTAGAAGTTTGCATAGAAACCCGGTTTCTAGATCTACTGGTTCTGGAGTGACTGCTGAAAGGTTTTGATGGCATCGACGTGGTTAACCATATTGGTGCAGCGTAACAATAACTCAAGATTTATTCCTGGTAATTCCTCACTTTTATCGATCTTTTCATAGTGCAATTCGTTCCCCTCTCCCCGCAGATGATAGACCTCAAGTACGCCATCATCCCAAAACCATACTTCAGGAATCTTTAGCCGTTTGTAGGATGCCAATTTGTTGATGCCGCCACTGGTAAAGACGACTTCAATCGCTAAATCGGGACGCGATCGCCCAGGGGCAAGTTTATAGGATTCATCAGCTTCTCGCTTGACAGCGCCAGCTTCGCTTTCCAGCGTCATCGAGCCGGTTGGGGTGAAGTCAAACCCTGCCATTAGCAGGTAAAGTTCCAACAATGCAGCGAGCCGTTTTTTAACCGTTTCGTGTGTTTCACCTGGCATCTGTCTAATCTCCAATATTCCATCCAGAAAAGAGAGTCGATATCCTGGACGGTCTAGCAATTGCTCAACCGCTTTGAACTCCCGCCAAGTCAACCCCTCAAATAAGAGCGGTGTTGATTTTTTGGGTTTGGCTAAAGTTGCTATGGTCATAATATACCCATTCGCTGATTCGCAATTTAATGCAAAGTTTACGCTCTACTACTTATAGTATCTCGTCTTGCTTCCCCTTGTCGGGAGCGTCAGTTTATCCGTTTGCGGGCAACAAAATTGTGAAAGTTGTTCCTTTGCCCAGTGTAGAATCGACAGGTTCATCCGTCCCCAGTGTGCTAAAAGTTAAATTGAAATCTTGAAAGCCTTACTGGAAAAGGATTTTATATTTTCAATCTCTATTTGAAACCGATCCCTTGTCCAGTAAGGCTTTGGCCTATGAAAAATCGTGGCTTTGGAACTAGAGATCTACCAAGAAACTTTGGTGATGGCAAGGACCTGCGTAAGTCCTGGCACAGTCACAGATCCATGAGCCAATTTGGCGCACAAACAGGGGTTTATCCGTTCGCGGGCAACAGGATGGTGAACTTTGTTCCTGCACCTGGTGTAGAATCGACCTCGATGGCTCCTCGATGTTTATCTACTACGATTTGATGTGCGATCGCCAATCCCAAACCCGTTCCTTGACCGACACTTTTTGTGGTGAAGAGGCGATCGAATATCTTCGCTTTTACCTCTTCGGGGATACCCATCCCGTTATCTTGAATCCGAATGACGACCGCAGATTCTAAAACTTCTGTGCTAATCTGAATGCAAGGCTGAGAAACTTTCCACTTTTCGGCTTTTTCATCGATGGCGTCAATCGCATTTGCCAGAATATTCATAAACACCTGATTTAACTGTCCCGCAAAACATTTCACTGGAGGGATTTTACCGTAGTTTTTGATGACGGAGATCTCCGGACGAGTTTCATTTGCCTTGAGGCGATGTTTCAAGATTAAAATTGTGCTGTCTAACCCTTGGTGCAGATTGAAGGATACGGGAGTATCGCTATCGGCACGGGAAAAGGTGCGTAAACTGTTGCTGATATTGCAGATCCGATCGATTCCTTCTTGCATAGAACCCACTAATTTGGGTAAGTCTTGCCGGATAAACTCCAGGTCAATCTCTTCTATCCGATCTTGAATTTCCGGAGCGGAATGGGGATATTTTTCCTGATACATATCGAGCAATTCAAACAGATACTGGATGTAATCCAAAGCTGGTTGAATGTTACCACTGAGGAAGCCCACTGGATTATTAATTTCGTGGGCAACGCCCGCCACCAAGTTGCCCAAGGCTGACATTTTTTCTCGCTGAATGAGTTGCAGTTGAGTCTGTTGCAGTTGCTGATTTTGCTGCTCGATTAGTTTGAGATCTCGGTAGGCACGCAGGACAGAAATAACCGCAGTAATCAATTTTTGGCGCGTTAACTCTACCTTCAGTTTGTAATCGTTGATATCGTACTTGAGGATAACCGATTCTTCGGGGGCATCCCCCGGTTGCCCCGTGCGTAAAATAATCCGCACTTGCCGATTTTGCAATTCTTCCCGAATGTACTGCACCACCAGGAGTCCGGCGTCATTCGTCTCCATGACCACATCCAGCAAAATAAAGGCAATGTCAGGATGTTCGACCATCATTTGTTTGGCAGCTTTACCAGAGTAGGCAGATAGGATATTCAATCCTTTGCCTTCAAAGGTAAATCCTTTGAGGGCGATCGCCGTGGATTGGTGAATGGCAGGTTCATCATCGACAATCAAGACTTTCCACTCCCCCTCTAGATCAGGGTTTGAGTTGGAAACTTCTGCCACTGCGGAATCATCCAGCAACAGCATTTCATCATCTTCTACAAGCATCAGCACCTCATCTGAAATGGTGGTAGTAGGATCGGATAAACTCGACATAACTTAAAGACTCCAGGGCAACTGAATCGCGAACAGAGTTCCTTGCCCCACTGTACTCTCAACCTCGATTGTCCCACCAAGTTTCTGGGTGACGAGGTTATAGACAATGTGTAAACCGAGACCGCTGCCACCGCGATCGCGCGCGGTGGTAAAGAAAGGATCGAAGATTTTACCCAGGTTTTCTGGAGGAATGCCGCAACCATCATCCCTGTAGGTGAGAATGACCGACTGTTCGCTTTGTTGAATGCCAATTTGTAACTGTCCCGCTTCGCCAGTGGGATAGGCATGAAGTAGGGAATTATTCAGCAAGTTGGTAATCAGTTGGGCGATCGCGCCGGGATAACTGACAATTGTGATGCTGTCATCCCCCGTCAAAGTCAGCGTATGTTGAGCTTGGCGCAGTTGGGGACCCAGACTGACGAGCAGATCTTCGAGATATGATTTGAGGGCAATCGAACGCTGTTCTAAGTGGGTTCGATCGACGGCGACTTGTTTGAAGCTTTGAATTAAATCTCCGGCGCGTTGCAGGTTGGTTAGCATCAAACTGGCGCTGTCTTCCGCCGTTTCGAGGTAGTTGGTGAGAACGGATTTTTTCAGCTGTCCTCGATCGATTTCGGCTTTGAAAGCTTGGGTGGCTTCGACTAGGGTAGAAGCTAGGGTAATGCCGACACCGACGGGAGTATTGATTTCGTGGGCAACGCCTGCCACCAGTACCCCCAGAGCTGCCATTTTTTCCGCTTCCACGAGTTGTTTCTGGGTAGCTTTGAGGTCATCGAGGGTTTGGGAGAGTTCGCGGGTGCGATCGATGACTTTTTGTTCCAGGGTGTTGTAGAGGGTGGCGTTTTCTAGGGAAATGGCAGCTTGGGTGCAAAGTAAGTGGAGAATTTCCACGCGCTCGCGGGTGAATGCGTTCCTAGAACTGGAGTTTTCCAAATACAAAATCCCAATTAATTTGCCTCGATCGACGATCGGACTGCACAACAAACTTTGGGGCGAATGTTGTTCAAAATAGGGGTCGGCAGCGAATTTGGGGTCGGTGACGCGATCGCACAGTTCGGGTTGCCTGGTGCGGGAGACTTGGCGAATGATGGAGACAGGGAGATGGTTGCAAGTATCGAGGGGTTGGGATGCGATCCGTTGTACGGTTTGAGCGATGTACTCGATCGCCACAGTCAATTCGCCCTCTTGGTTTAATATGAGGGCGGCTTTGTCTGCGCCTGCATTTTCCACCATCACTTGCATGATAACGGCGAGGAGTTTGTCCAGGTGGATTTCGCTGTAGAGAGCTTGAGCGGCTTTGGTGAAGGTGCCCAAATCCAGCAAGTTGGAGATGGAAGTGCCGCTCAAGGTGGCGGTTTGGTGGATGGAAACCAGGGTACTGAGGCAGTTGGTCGAGGGTGTGGATACCGATTGCAGAATCGGGCGCAATAAGTGGGGATAGCGGGTTTCTAGGTCATCAGTTTTGGCTAATGCTCCCCAACGAGCGTAGCAGTAATAAGCTTCAAGCATGTAGCCTGCGGCGACTTTTTCTTTACCCCAATCGAGGTAAAATTTAGCTGCTAGCTCGTTAGCTAAGGCTTCTTCTTGGATGTATTCGTTGGCTTTGGCTCCGGAGATAGCGCGATCGTACAGGTCCATCGCTTCTAGCCGATTACCAGAAATTTGCTGGAATTGAGCTTCTATCAAATCAGCTTTGTGCGACCAATTGACAGCCGCATGACCAGCAAACCGACGGATTTTTTCTCGAGCGACAGTCACCTTTTCGAGGCAACGATCTTGTGCTTCAGCAGAAAGGTTGGGATATAGCGCTAATCCCACGAGTGCATCGTAGAAATAAAACATATTTCCTGGTACAAACGATGCAATAGCGCGATGAAATTCAGCTACTTTCTCTAAGTGAGTTAGAGCTTCTTCATGGCGAGCGAATAAATAACAACCAATTGCCTTAAACAAATGTGCCACCGCAATCCCGTGGGCATCTTTAATAGCATATTGTTGTGGCAAATCTACTGTTTCATCGTAAACTTCACCCATCAGTTGACAAGGCTCGTCGGAATGTCCTAGCAAATTCAGCACGTGCTGATGATAGGTTTGATTCCAACGCAGAAAGACGGGTTGTTTGAGTTGGGCGATCGCCTGACTATAGATAGCCATCGACTCCGCTAGATCGGATAGTTCAGCGCCCGCAAAATAAGCTGTGTAACTATGCACCTGAGCAAAAATGGCGGTTGTTTCTAGATCTCCTGTTTCTAGTCCGATCTGATAACCCACTTGTAGATCGCTTAAAATGCTTCGCCAGTTTTCTTTCCAATGTCGCACACCCCCGTGGAAGCGAGATAGGGTTTTAGCCTGCACAGGCAAACTGGGTAATTTTTCTAGAATTTCTAATGCCAACTGACCAAAGGCATAACCCAGGTCAATCTCTCCTACTGCACTACACAAAATCATGCCGTAGGTGACATACCCTGGTGCTGAAAAAGCTGTGTTGCCTGTTTGAATAGACAGGCTAACCATTTTAAAAAAGATAAATGGCATCAGGTGAGGGGCAGCAAGCACCACCACGCCAGCTAATCGAAATAAGACCCGCATGGCTGCTAGGAGTCGGGGTTCTGTCATGATGGGCAGGTGAATTAATTCTGCCACTGGGCGATCGCCGAGAGCCGCATTGATTTGGGCCAATCCACGCCCAAAATCTTCGGGTGTGGGTTGGGTGAGCAATGCAATTCCTAATTGTTGCAGCGTTGTACATCCCAACTGAATGGCTTCCTGGAGTTGGCTTTGAGCAACGTGCGCTTGAATTTGAATTTCATAGAGGGGAATGCGATCGAGCAGCGATTCAACCCGTTCCAGAGCCAGGGTAAGCCAGCGTTCTGTTTCAGCAAAATCGCCGACAAGACAGGTATTACTGGCGAGTTCAGTATGAAGCGTCAGAGTGAAATCGTAGTGCTGTTGCCAACTGTTTTCTGGCAAGAGATCGCTACTCAATACTAGATAACTCAAGGCAGTTTGGTAAGCAGTTGCAGCTTTGGCTTTTTGTCCGGCTTTGAGGTTGAGCTGCGCCAGTCGCTCTCGCGAGGAAGGCTGCTCAACCAAATGAATGGCTTGGTTTAAATGATTGACAATTTCAAAAATCCGCTCGTGGCATTCCTGCTCGGAGCAGTTATCGAGAAACAGTCTGCCAATGGTTTGATGGACAGTTGCCTTATCAGTATCAGGAATTAGAGAATAGGCAGCTTGTTGGACGCGATCGTGCAAGAATTTATAAGAAACGGGAATTTCACTACTGCGTTCGCGTAGCATCGGCTTTGCCGAATCGCTGCCATCTGAGTCATTCGCTTGAAAGAATTTGTAGGTTTCACTAATGGGGAGAATCAATCCTTCCTGTAAGGCTTTCCAAAGAGCTGTTGCCGCTTCGGTTTCCGATTGTTCGGAAACGAGCGCCAAAGTATTCAAATCGAATTGGTTGCCAATACAAGCTGCCAGTTTCAACACCTCCTGCGTCTCTACTGGAAGTTTCTGCAACTGCAATGCCATGAACTCCACTACATCGTCGGTTAATGCCAACTGCCGCACCGCAGCCATGTCACATTGCCAGTAACCCAATTCTGGCTGGAACTCAATCCAACCGTCCTCATGCAGCGCTTTGAGAAACTGGGTCATAAAAAAGGGATTCCCTTGGGTTTTCCGATACACCAATTGCGTCAGGGGTTGCGCTAATTCATCGGTGCAACTCAGAGTATCTGCTACCAACTGATTTACCGTTGTTTCTACCAAGGGTACTAGAGTAATCGTATGGACGTTCGCGCAGCGTTCCCGCAGGGAAATCGCTTGGGCTTTCTGAATTTGTTCCAGCGTCAACATTAAGGGATGCGCCGGAAACACTTCATTGTCTCGATAGGCTCCCAGAATCAGTAAATATCCAGAACTCGCTTCACTCATTAATAATTGCAGCAAGTTCAGGGAAGCCGAATCAGACCATTGTAAATCGTCCAAAAACATTACCAAGGGATGTTCTGGCGTGGTGAACACTTGGATGAATTTCTGAAACAGTAAATTGAAGCGATTTTGAGCCGCACTCCCGGAGAGTTCCGGCACGGGTGGCTGTTGCCCGATAATCCGTTCTAATTCGGGAATCACATCTACTATTACCTGTCCGTTTTCGCCCACTGCGGCGAGAATTTTGGCTTTCCAGGTCGCCAATTGGACATCGCTTTCGCTCAATAATTGTCCCATCAAATCGCGGAAGGCTTGGACGAAGGCAGAAAAGGGAATGTTGCGCTGGAACTGGTCGTACTTGCCTTTGATGAAGTAGCCGCGTTGGCGCACAATCGGTTTGTGGACTTCGTTGATCACCGCCGTTTTCCCAATCCCGGAAAATCCCGCAACTAGCATTAGCTCAGTGTTCCCTTGGGAAACTCGTTCAAAGGCATTTAACAACGCTTGTACTTCTGTTTCCCGACCGTAGAGTTTTTCGGGAATATTGAAGCGATCGCTGATATCTTGCGTCCCAATCTCAAATGGCTCAATAGTGCCCGTTTCTTGAAGTTGATGCAAACAAATCTCTAGGTCATACTTTAAACCCAACGCACTCTGATAGCGATCTTCGGCATTCTTCGCCATCAGTTTCATGACAATAGCTGAAATCGCTTCTGGAATGTGGAATTCCCTAAGAGAAGGTGGCTGCTTGGCGATGTGGCAATGCACCAACTCCATCGGGTCATCCGACTGGTAGGGCAATTGTCCGGTCAACAATTCAAATAACGTCACTCCCAAAGCATAGAAATCACTGCGGTAGTCGATGCCTCGATTCATCCGTGCGGTTTGTTCTGGGGAAATATATGCCAGCGTTCCTTCGAGTCGATTGGGATTTTTGATTTCTGGCGTTTCTTTGGGCAATAGTGAGGCAATCGAAAAGTCGATTAATTTAACTTGTTTTGTATCTGGATGGATCAGAATGTTGGCGGGTTTGATATCTTTGTGGATGACGCGATTCTGGTGTAGATTGTGCAGGATGTCAGCCAGTTGCAGAGCGATTTCTAATACTTGTGCGATCGCAAGTACCTGGTTGCGAACATAATCTCGCAGGGATACACCGCCAAAGTCTTCCATGACCAAGGCGTAGCTGTTGCGGTAAGGTTCTAAGTTGTAGGGACGGACAATTCCAGGAATGTCGAGGTTTTTGGCGTTCGCGTCAGCGATGCGGAGCATTATCGCGTACTGATTGCGAAACTGCAACAGATCGTGGAAGTTAGGATAGTCTTGTTGTAGCAGTTTGACCGCGACTGCCTGGTCATCCACCAATCTCACACCCCGGTAGACAACGGTTCTACTGCCACAATATAGTCGCTCGACTAAACGATAGCCAGGTAGAGCAACGGTTGTATTGAAGGTGGTGTTCATTGGTAGTGACCTCATTTGGCATAATATCAAAGTTATTATGCCCATGAGGCCAGTGGCGCTAACACATCGGCAAAATCAACACAAACTCAGTTCCTTTGCCAACTTCAGAATTGACTGCGATCGTGCCGCCATCTTTTTCTACCACAATTTTACCGGCTTCCGCGAGTGGGGAAGGGAGGCATATCGCTAATCCCAATCCCGTTCCTTTACTCAGATCTTGCACCATTCTCAACCTGCCTTGAAACCCTTGTTTCTTGATGAAAAATCTAGGCTTTCAAGTTTAGCTATTTGCCAGAAACTTTGGTGTTAGCCCTGGTGCAATATCTGAGAGTTGACTGCGTTCTTTTTCAGAACGTTCCAGTTTCTGCCGCCAGCGAATTTTTTTCTCCAATTCTTGAGTTTGTAAATCCTGGCTTTCCATTTACCAATTACCAATTCCCAATTCCCGCTGTCAAAACTTATAACTAACGCAAGTTGCTAGTTATAAACAAGGGCGTTGCCAGCTTGCTAATTGCCAGCTTGCTAAGCTTGGATTTTTACCAATCTCGCCAGCCATTAGCCAGCTGCTCCCAGAGAGATAACTAGCAACTTGAGTTAAGAGAATCTGACCCTACTCAATTCGTTGCTAAAGAGCAGATCTTAGACTTTCTTACCTTTATCTATCATGACTTCCGCCAACCTCTCAGTCAGAGCAATATGGCTCTCCAAATCCGAATAGGGGCCAAACATCCAGAAAAAACACTAAAATATATTCAAATAGCTGAGGATAATGCTTTCGCTTTGCTCTAGATTATCAACGATTTTTTGGCTCTACTTAACCTAGAATTTGGGACGATTCATTTAAACTGTAACCCGTTCAATCTGGGGGAATTTTTGAGGAGAATTCAAGACTGTCACTCTGAGCAGCACAAAAAATTGGATCTTCAGATTTACATGTCGGCGAATTCTCAAAAAATTATGATTTATTACGATGGCTATAGACTCGAGGATATATTTTTTAAATTGCTTAATAGCGCTGTTAATTTTACAATAAAAAGTGGCATAATTGTCGCAATAAAAATAAACAAAAAAGGTGATAATTGCCAACAAGCTATTTCGCCAACTGGTAGAATTACAAGTCATAGATGGAATACAGGTGAATACATAACGCAAGTTGCTAGTTATAAACAAGGCGCTTGCTAATTGCTAATTGCGAGCTTGCTAATATAGGATTTTTACCAATCTCGCCATTAGCCATTAGCCATTAGCCGCTGTGAGAGAGATAACTAGCAACTTGAGTTACATATCAAAAAGAACATTTATTCCAACTCTCTGGTAAAGGTCGATACAACTGGGCATACTGGGAGTTGGGATTGGCAACCTGCCAAAGATTGGTGGAAGCGATGGGGGGTGATATCGTTGACCGTTGCATCGGAATTACGACCTGTAGGGGCAATTAGCAAGCGAGCAATTAGCAATTAGCAATTACGTTAAAAGGCCATATAAATTTTAGAAAAAATTTATAATACCTGGGAATTGATAAAATGAAATCAAGCAGGGGTAAGAAATTAAAGGCAGAGCCAAACAAAGGCTCACAACTGTTTTGAGAAGTTATACCATAGAACGATCGGCGTTTATCTTGACCAGGTTATGATCTACTGCCTCAATCCCAAGTGCAAAAAACCGAAAAACCCGGATGGGACGGAGATTTGCCAAGCTTGCTCGTCAAAACTGCTGCTCAAAGAGCGATACCGAGCGATCCAGTTTCTCGGCGATGGGGTGTTTAGTAGAAGCTTTGCAGCTGAAGATATAGAGCAAAGGAAAGTCCCTTGCGTCATCAAGCAATTTGCGCCCTTACCGCAAATACAAGGCCATTCTGAAGCAATGGCGAAAGCAACCCAGGTGTTTGAACAAGAAGCCAAGCAGTTGCTGGAACTGGCGGAACAGTATCCCCAGATACCAACGTTGTTTGACTACTTTGAGCAAGATAAGTACTTGTATGTAGCAAAGTATTACATAGAAGGGAAGAATTTAGCGCAGGAATTGCAGGCGCAGGGAGCGTTTAGCGAACATCAAGTGCGGGAATTTTTGTACGATGTGCTGCCAGTGTTGCAAGTGCTGCACAAGCGGCAGATCGTTCACCGGGCGCTCAAGCCAACGAATATAATTCTAAAAAAGAGCGATCGGAAATTCGTCCTGATCGATATCGGCATCTCGAAACAGCTAGCCGACACCCGACTAACCAAAACAAATTTAAGAGCAAGCACCGAAGTTTATACGCCTATAGAACAGATACGGGGGGGCAAAGCTTACCCAGCGAGCGACCTTTACAGTTTAGGCGTAATCTGCATTCAGATGCTCACGGGGGCGCAGGTAGATGACCTGTACGACCCCATAGAAGGTCGATGGATGTGGCGAGAATATATCAGAAACGCGGGGACGGATATTAGCGACTCGTTGGCACAAATTTTAGACAAGATGCTGCAAGATTCAATCAAAGACCGCTATCAATCGGCATCTGAGATTCTGAAAGAATTTTATACTGGAGCAATACCGAAGACAACGACAAGCGATCGCAGCCAGTCTTCCACACAGGAACCGGAAAAAAAGGCCGCCCGCTGGCAATGCATCCACACCATCGCCGGACATTTAGACACCGTAACCACTGTTGCCTTTAGTCCGATCCCCCCTCACCCCCCTTCCCCAGGGGGGCCAGGGGGGATCCACCCTTCCCCAGGGGGGCCAGGGGGGATCCACCCTTCCCCAGGGGGGCCAGGGGGGATCCACCCTTCCCCAGGGGGGCCAGGGGGGATCCACCCTTCCCCAGGGGGGCCAGGGGGGATCCCCCCTTCCCGAGGGGGGATTTTAGCCACCGGGAGTGCCGACAATACGGTCAAAATTTGGCAATCGGATACGGGAAAGCTGATTCGCACGTTGTTAGGGCATTCGGATACGGTGAATTGCATTGCGTTTAGCCCCAATAGTACTCGTGGGGAAACGCCGCCTTTAATTGCTTCCGGCAGCGGCGACAAAACGATTAAAATTTGGCAGTTAGATACGGGCAAGCTAATTCACACCTTGACGGGGCATTCGGTGACGGTATTTTCCATCGCCTTTAGTCCGGATGGGGAAATGCTTGCCAGCGCCAGCGGGGATGGTACAATTCGCCTGTGGCATCCCGGCACTGGCAAACTGCTCAACGTCCTCGCCGGACATTCGGACTTTGTCGAGTCGGTGGCGTTTAGTCCATCGGGCGATCGCATCGCCTCCGGCAGTTGGGACAATACGATTAGAATTTGGCAAGTCAGCACTGGCAAACTGCTTCACACCATCAAAGGACATACTGGCGGCGTTTGGTCAGTCACCTTTAGTCCCGACGGTCAGACCCTCGCCAGCAATAGCGGCGATAACACGATCAAACTTTGGCATCCCGAAACCGGCACGTTGAATTACACCTTGACAGAAAATTCCGACTCCGCTTGGTCGGTTATCTTCAGTCCCGATGGTCAAACCCTCGCCAGCGATAGCGGCAACGACACGATTAAAATTTGGCACCTGCCTAGTCGGAAAGTGCGAACCACCCTCTCTGGACATTTATCCCAAGTGCGGTCAATTGCCTTTAGTCGCGATGGAAAAATGTTAGCCACCGGCAGCGACGACAAAACGTTCAAAATATGGCGATTTGAGTGAGAGGGAGCAAAAGGAGCAGGTCAGCTCAAGAGCAGGTCAGCTCAAGAGCAGGTGAGAATATACATTCTTTTGCCCCTTTTGCTTTTTTTGCCCACCTGCCCCTTTTGCTCCCCTGCCAAGATTTCCTGTTGATGTTCGTTTGAAAATTGAGCGGGGAACTATAGCATGTGATACCCTGCCCTCCAATTACAAAAATAGACCAATAAACCATGCTAGAAACCCTGAGAATTCCCGGCTATGAGTTAACCGAAGTTGTTCGCGAAGGCGCAAATAATATCATTTGTCGCGCAATTTGGCAACCCGATCGCCAGCCGGTTATCCTCAAAATCCTTAAAGAAGAATATCCCACCCTCGAACAAATTACCCGGATCAAGCACGAATACAAAATCGCGGAAAATTTAGACGCAGCAGGCATTGTCAAAATCTATCGCCTGGAAAGTTATCAAAACCGTCTCGCACTGGTATGCGAAGACTTTGGCGGACAGTCGCTCAAACAACTGCTTGAAGGTGAAAAGCTTTCCCTCATTTCCTTTTTAGGCATTGCCGTGCAACTGGTGCAAGCTTTAGCATCCTTGCATCAGCAACAGATTATTCACAAAGATATTAAACCTGCCAATATTATTATTAATACCGCTAATGGAATTGTTAAAATTACCGACTTCAGCGTTGCTTCCCGCCTATCAAAAGAAACACCCCAACTGAGTAACCCCAATTCGTTAGAAGGGACGCTTGCTTATATGTCTCCCGAACAAACAGGGAGAATGAATCGTGCCGTTGATTATCGGACTGATTTTTATTCTTTGGGCGTAACTTTTTATGAAATGCTGACGGGAGAATTACCCTTTAAAAATAACGACTTCCTAGAATTAGTCCACTGTCATATTGCCAAACAACCCGTGGCGATTGAGGAATTAAATCCGGAGGTGCCGCGCGCGATCGCATCCCTAATCGCCAAACTGATGGCAAAGAACGCCGAAGACCGCTACCAAAGCGCCGCCGGACTTTTAGCTGACCTGGAATATTGTCTGGTTCAACTCAAAACTAACGGCAAGATTGCGAATTTTATTCCCGGACAGCTAGATTGTTCTGCACAACTGCTAATTCCCCAAAAACTTTACGGACGGGAACAGGAAGTTGAGGAACTGTTAGCTGCGTTTGAGCGCGTTGCAGGAGAAGAGGACGCGGGGACACGGGGACAGGGAGACGCGGAGATAGAATCCAAAATCCGCGAGGGCAAATCCACAAGCGAAATGATGTTGGTATCTGGATATTCCGGTATCGGCAAATCATCGCTAGTTAATGAAATCCATAAACCCATTGTCCGGCAGCGGGGATACTTTATCAGCGGTAAATTTGACCAATTCAAGCGCAACATTCCCTATGCATCTTTAATTCAGGCATTTCAATCTTTAATCGGGCAGTTACTAACCGAAGATGCAGCTTCTTTACAAGCATGGCGCGACAAATTGTTAGCCGCATTGGGGAGCAACGGAAAATTAATTATTGACGTAATTCCTGAAGTTGAACTAATTATCGGCAAGCAGCCAGAAGTCCCCCAACTAGGGGCAACCGAATCCCAGAATCGGTTTAACCGAGTTTTTCAACAATTTATTGGTGTTTTCAGCCAAAAAGAGCATCCGCTAGTTATCTTTTTAGACGACTTGCAGTGGGCAGATTCTGCTTCTTTGAAATTAATGCAACTGCTGATTACCGATCCAGAAAGTCAATATTTGCTGTTGATTGGAGCTTACCGGGATAACGAGGTCAGCGCTACCCATCCCTTGATGCAAACGGTGGAGGAAATTCAAAAAGCCGGGACAATTGTTAATAACATAGTCGTGAAACCGTTAAACTTAACTCACGTTCATCAAATAATTAATGACGCCCTTAACGAAACCGACAAAGTAAAAACGCAAGAACTCGCCTCGCTTTTGTTTAACAAAACCGCTGGTAATCCCTTTTTCCTGACGCAGATATTGAAGACATTGGATCGGGAGAAGTTACTTACCTTTGATTTTGTTAAAGTTTGCTGGGAGTGGGATATTAAGAAAATTCAAGCATTTGGCATCACCGACTTGAGTGTGGTTGAATTGATAGCTCGCAATATTTGCCAGCTGCCCCAGGGGACTCAGGAGATACTGAAACTGGCAGCTTGTATAGGCGATCGCTTCAAATTAGACGTACTTGCCACCACCAGCGAAAAATCCGCAGCCGAAGTCGCCAGCGATTTGTGGTCAGCCTTACAACAAGGGCTAATTTTACCCTTAAGCAACAACTACAAAATCCCCTTATTATTTGGATCGGAAGAACTCCAGCGTTTCAGTTTTGATGACTCCAGATTAGAATATCGCTTCCTGCACGATCGCGTCCAGCAAGCCGCCTATTCCCTGATTGGAGAAGACCAAAAGAAAGCCACCCATTTGAAAATCGGTCAATTACTCCTACAAAACACCCCAATTGAGGAAATAGAATCGAATATTTTTGATATTGTCAATCAGTTGAATGTCGGAATTGACACGATTATCCAGCAGTCAAACAAAGATGAATTAGCCGGATTAAACTTAATAGCCGGACACAAAGCAAAGGCTGCTAATGCTTACGAACCAGCGATAAAGTATTTGAAGGCAGGCATAGAGCTTTTAAGTGCTGATAGTTGGCAAACCAACTATGAATTAACCCTGGCACTTTATGAAGAAGCTACAGAGGTATCCTACCTGATAGGTGAATTTGAACAGATGGATCAAAAAGCTCTAATCGTCCTGGAAAAAGCCAAAACTCTGCTCGATAAAGTGAAAGTTTATGAAGTAAAAATACTCAGGGTTATGGCGCAAAACAAACCCAAAGAAGCCGTTGAAATAGGATTGCAAGTGCTGCATCTTTTGGGGGTGAGTTTTCCCGATTCGCCTGGTGAGGCAGACATTATTACAGCCTTGGAATACACAGATTCACTCATTTCTGAAAATGGCATTGAGGACTTAATTAATTTGCCCGAAATGACAGATCCTTCAAAGCTGGCAGCCTTGCGTATCTTGTTGAGCATATCCGCTGCTGCCTACTTCTCCTGTCCGCCACTGTATCCGTTGATTGTATTAGCACAAGTTAATTTATCTATCAAACATGGAAATGCAAATTTATCTGCCTATAGCTATACTGGCTACGGACTAATTCTCTGCGCTGTAGTCCAAGACATTGAGTTGGCTTATAAATTAGGCCAATTAGCTTTGAATTTAATTACACGGTTCAATGCTAAGGAAGTGAAGGCTAAAACATTAACAAATGTTGCAACTTGCATCATCTCTTGGCAAGATCATGTGCGAGAAACCTTCTCAGTTTTTGAGTTGGCGTATCAAAGCGGACTGGAAACCGGAGATTTAGAATTTGCTGCTTATGCTGCATTTCTGCGATGTGCCTATTCCTATTTTAGCGGTCACGATCTAACGGAATTAAACCAAAAAATGGCTGATTGCCATCATTGTTTAATTCAAATAAAGCAAGAATTACAAGTGAATAATAATAGAATATTTCGACAGTCGGTCTTAAACTTGTTAGGGCAGGCGGAAAATCCTTGTCGTTTAATGGGTGAAGTCTACAACGAGGAGGGATCGCTACCGCTTCATCTGGAAGCGAATGCCAAAACCGCACTTCACTACTTGTATTTAAACAAACTTATCTTGTCTTATCTGTTTGGAGAGTATTCCCAAGCTGTAGAAAATGCCACGTTAGCAGAAAGCTATTTAGAGGGTGTCGCAGGGATGCTATTAGTTCCTGTCTTCCATTTCTACGATTCTCTGGTGCGACTGGCGGTGTATTCTGATGCTTCAAATACCGAGCCAAAGAGTATTCTGGAAAAAGTCCATGCTCATCAGGAAAAAATGAAAAAATGGGCGCATCATGCCCCGATGAATCACCAACATAAATACGATTTGGTAGAAGCGGAAACAGCGCGAGTTTTGGGTAATAATCTAAAAGCAATGGATGATTACGATCGGGCTATTAAAGCAGCGAAAGAAAACGGTTACGTCCAAGAAGAAGCCTTAGCTTGTGAATTAGCTGGGAAATTTTATCAATCTTTGGGGAAAGAGATAATTGCTCAGGCGTACCTCACCCAAGCTTATTATGCCTATATTCGGTGGGGAGCTTTAGCCAAAGTTAAAGACTTAGAATCTCGCTATCCCTACCTAGTAACTCGCACAAAAGAAACAACATCGAAAGATATCACCGTCACAACTACTTCAACAACTGTTGGAAATGCTTTTTCCCTAGATATATCAACAGTTGCTAAAGCATCTCAAGCTCTTTCTAGCGAAATTGTCCTAGCTCGCTTGCTAGAGAAACTCATGCACCTAGTCAGGGAAAATGCCGGCGCTCAAACAGTTTTCTTTATCGCCAAAACAGATAATCAATTAGTCATAGAAGCAACGCTTTCCGGGGAAAGACAAGTCACGGTATTGCAGTCGCTTCCCATTAGCGAATGCGACAATATCCCCAGAACATTAATTAACTACGTAGCGCGAACCCAAACTCCCTTAGTCTTAGATGACGCTACCGAGGTAGAACAATTCAACCGCGACCCTTATATTGTAGCGAATCAACCCAAATCTATTCTCGTATCGCCTATCCTTCATCAAGGCAACCTCACGGGGATTTTGTATTTAGAAAATAATCTAACGCGAGGTGCTTTTACCAGCGACAGGTTAAAAGTTTTGGGAGTGCTTTCTGCTCAAGCAGCTATTTCTTTGGAAAATGCCCGTTTCTATAACACGCTGGAAACGCGAGTCACCCAAAGAACCCAGGAATTGCAAACCGCCATAGAAGAACTGCGCTGCACTCAATTGAGGTTAATTCAAACCGAAAAAATGTCCAGTTTAGGACAACTGGTAGGGGGAATGGCACACGAAATTAATAACCCCATTAACTTTATTTATGGAAATTTACAACATGCGAACGACTATGCTCAGGACTTGCTAGAGTTACTGAGTCTGTACCAGAAATACTATCCCAATCCGCTCCCGGAGATAGTAGAGAAAGCTGAAGAAATTGAACTGGAATTTATTAAGAAAGATTTTACTAAAATCCTTGGTTCAATGGAAAGCGGAGCAGAGCGACTTCGGGATTTGGTGCTGAGCTTGCGAAATTTCTCTCGGTTAGATGAATCCGCTCGCAAAACGGTCAATATTCATCAGGGGATGGACAGTACTTTAACGATTTTGCATAAAAAGTTAGGAGATATTAAAGTCATTAAAGAGTATGGCAATTTGCCTTTAGTGAACTGTTATGCGGGAGAAGTCAATCAAGTGTTTATGAATATCCTGAGCAATGCCATTGATGCGTTGGAGCGAGGAGTAGGAAGTAAAGTAAACTCAACACAGGGTCCGACAATTCGGATTTGCACAGAAATAAAAGAAAGCAATCAAGTGGCAATCCGCATTGCTGATAATGGCGTGGGAATGAGTTCAGAGGTAGTGGATAAAATTTTCGATCCGTTTTTTACGACTAAACCTGTGGGGAAAGGGACGGGTTTGGGATTATCAATTAGTTATCAAATAGTGGTAGACCAGCATGGGGGACAGTTACTTTGTCAGTCTGCACCCGGAGAGGGGACGCAGTTTACAATTGTGCTGCCAATCGGTCTGTAGTCTAGAAACTTTTCCTAGAAACAAAGGTGATTTGGTCGAGAAACCGGGTTTCTGCGTTGATCTGTGATATCGTTGACCGTTGCATCGGAATTACGACCTGTAGGGGCTTTTCTGGCAATTAGCAATTAGCAATTAGCAATTACCCAGAAAGCTTATCATTCCGATGCAACCGGATTTGATATGATTGCCTTTCCCAACGATTTTTCCTAGAAACCCGGTTTCTGCGTTGATAGAAACCCGGTTTCTTTAAGAAACCGGGTTTCTGTGTTTGTTTCTGTGTTTCTGCGTTAGTTTCTGCCACAAGCTGGGAACTCTAATTGATAGGCAACTATATCCGCTTTGATCCAATTCCTCGTAGTTAAGGCAAGGTTTGCAGATATGAGCAACACTCTGGTTACGCTTCCAGGTTATCGGACTGTCGAACAAATTTACGCAGGGACTCGTACGCTGGTTTATCGCGGAATTAGAGAATCAGACTCATATCCCGTTGTTATCAAACTGTTGCGCTCTGAATTTCCCAACTTTAACGAACTCGTACAGTTCCGCAATCAATATACCATTGCTAAAAACCTCGATCTGCCAGGAGTTGTTCGCCCTTTATGTCTAGAAACATACCGCAATGGTTATGCCCTGATTATGGAAGACTTTGGGGGCATTTCCCTGAAAGACTATGTAGCTTTATTGGCAGCAGAGAGGCAAGAAGTATCCGGAAAATTACCAATTCCTGAATTTCTCTCCATCGCGATTCAAATTGTCTCCACTTTAGACTTGCTGATTCGCCACCGAGTCATTCACAAAGATATTAAACCTGCCAACATTCTAATTAATCCCACTACCAAAGAAGTCAAACTCATCGACTTCAGCATCGCTTCCTTATTGCCAAGAGAAACCCAAACTCTCACATCTCCCAATGTGTTGGAAGGGACTCTCGCTTACCTGTCTCCGGAACAAACGGGACGGATGAATCGGGGGATTGACTACCGCAGTGATTTCTATTCTTTGGGTGTCACTTTCTTTGAATTGCTTACCGGACAGTTGCCTTTTAGTTCGGAAGATGCGATGGAATTGGTTCACTGTCACATTGCAAAGCTTCCCCCATCCGTTCATAGTCTCAACGCCGATATTCCGTTAGTTCTTTCTGAGATCGTCAAGAAATTGATGGCGAAAAATGCGGAAGACCGCTATCAGAGTGCTTTAGGGTTAAAGCACGATCTGCTTTCTTGCCTTTATCAACTGAAAGAAACTGGCAAGATTGAAGGGTTTGAATTAGGGAAGCGGGATCTGTGCGATCGCTTCCTGATTCCCGAAAAACTCTACGGTCGTCAAACAGAGGTTGAAACGTTACTAACTGCATTTGAACGGGTCAGTTCCGGTGCAACAGAATTGATGTTAGTAGCGGGTTTTTCTGGGATTGGTAAAACCGCTGTCGTCAACGAAGTCCACAAACCAATTGTACGGCAACGGGGTTATTTTATCAAGGGGAAATTCGACCAATTTCAGCGCAACATTCCCTTTAGTGCATTCGTGCAAGCATTCCGAGATTTGATGGTTCAACTGCTGACAGAAAGTGACGCACAAATTCAACATTGGAAAACCAAAATTTTGTCAGCCTTGGGCGATCAAGGTCAAGTTATTATTGAAGTCATTCCCGAACTGGAACGCATTATTGGCAAGCAGCCACCCGTTGGAGAACTTTCTGGAACTTCGGCGCAAAATCGCTTTAATTTGCTGTTTCAGAAATTCATCCAAGTTTTCACGACAAAAGAGCATCCCCTAGTCATTTTCCTGGATGATTTGCAATGGGCAGACTCAGCATCTTTGAAATTGATGCAATTATTAATGAGCGAAACCGATACTCGCTATTTGTTATTAATTGGTGCGTATCGAGATAACGAAGTTTCCCCCGCCCATCCGCTGATTTTGACCTTGGGAGAAATTCAGAAAGCTGATGTTACCATCAACACCATTAACTTATCACCCCTCAACCAAACTGACTTAAATCACCTGATTGCTGACACCCTTAGTTGTTCGTCAGCACTCGCATTACCGTTAACGGAACTGGTCAATCTGAAAACAAAAGGTAACCCTTTCTTTGCGACGCAATTTATCAAAACGCTGCAGGAAGATGGTTTTATTACCTTTAATTTTGAGGCTGGTTATTGGCAGTGCGATATCGCCAAAATCCGCGAATTATCTCTGAATGATGATGTGGTTGAGTTCATGGCAATTCAGTTACATAAGTTGCCGGAAGTCACGCAAGAAGTGTTGAAACTCGCCGCTTGTATTGGCAACCAATTTGACTTAGGTACGCTCTCGATTGTGCATGAGAAGCCCCAAACCGAGACGGCGGCTGATTTGTGGAAAGCTTTGCAAGAAGGTTTAATTATTCCCGTTAGCGAAATTTACAAATTCTTTCAATATAGCGAGGGAGCAGCATCTAGTCAATTACCCATTACCGATTACCAATTACCCAGTTATAAATTCTTGCACGATCGCGTGCAACAAGCGGCTTATTCTCTAATTCTTCAAGATAAAAAACAGGCAACTCACCTCAAGATTGGTCAACTGCTGTTGAGGAATATTCTAAAAGAGGAACGGGAAGAAAAGATTTTTGAGATTGTCAACCAGTTGAATATCGGGGTAGAGTTAATCACCCAGCAAGCTGAGCGGGATGAACTGGCTCAGCTAAACCTGTTGGCTGGAGGAAAAGCTAAGGCTGCAACTGCTTATGTTGCTGCGTTGGAGTATGCAAATGTAGGAATCGGGTTGCTGAGGACAGATAGCTGGCAAAGTCACTATGAATTGACGCTGGCACTGTATGAGTTAGCGACAGAGGCTACCTACCTTTGTGGTTTATTTGAGCAGATGGAACAATTGGTTGAAACCGTGCTGCACCAAACCAAAACGCAGCTCGATCAAATCAGAGTCTATGAGATAAAAATCCAAGCCTATACATCACAGAACAAACTTTTGCAAGCGATCGCGATCGCACAACAGTTTCTATTCCAGTTTGGCATAAGTTTCCCAGATCAGCCAAACCAGAACGATATTCAGCAAGCACTGCAAGAAACCTCTACACTAATAGCTGGGAAAAATGTTGACGAATTGATAAACCTGCCGTTGATGACCTCGGCTGACAAATTGGCAGTTATGCGGATCGTATCAAGTGTGGTTCCAGCAATCTATATAGCAGCTCCTAAACTGTATCCACTGATGATTTTGTCGCAGATAAAATCATCGATTCAGTATGGTAATGCACCGTATTCTGCCTTTTTTTATGCGAGTTACGGTCTCCTTTTAACCGGCATACAGCAAGATATTGAAGCAGCGGATATGGTAGGCAGGTTAGCTTTAGGTTTGCTGAAAAAACTTGAGGCTAATGAAATTAAAGCGCGGACAATTTTAATTGTGGGACTCTTTGTTGTTCCGGGCAAATATCATCTAAGGGAAACCTTGCATTTTTTACAAGAAAGCTATCAAGCCGGATTGGAAACAGGAGACTTGGAGTTTGTTGGCTACTCGGCAAATGATTTCTGTCAGTATTCCTATTTGAGCGGTCAGGACCTGGGAATTTTAGAACAACAAATGAAGGCTTACACTCAAGTTTTAGTGAACTTCAAGCAAGTAACCGCCTTAAACTATTGCCAAATTTACAGACAAGCCGTTCTGAAGTTACTAGGAAAAACTGAGAATTATTGTGTTTTATTGGGTGCAGCTTTCAACGAAGAGAGATTACTATCTGTTTTCCTTGAAGCAAATGACATGACTGGACTTTATTGCTTCTATGTTCATAAACTCATGCTCTGCTACTTGTTTTGGGAGGGGAGCTTTGCGTTAGCAGAAACTGCGGCTAAAGCCAGACACTATTTGGCGGGAGGCATAGGGTATATCACCGTGCCTATCTTTCATTTTTATGATTCGCTCACAGCCTTGGCGTTGTACCCCGAAAACCAATCTGAGCAAGATAGTTTGCTCAAACAAGTGGCTGATAACCAAGCAAAGTTGCAGAAATGGGCAGATCATGCTCCGATGAATCACCTACATAAATTTTATCTAGTAGAGGCAGAACGGCATCGGGTGCTTGGGCAAAAAACTGAGGCGATCGAAATGTACGATCGCGCGATTAAAGGAGCGCGCCTAAACGAATACACCAATGAAGAAGCTTTAGCTAACGAACTGGCTGCTAAATTCTACCTAGAATGGGGCAAAGACAAAATCGCCCAAACCTACGCGATCGATGCTTACTACTGCTATGCTCGCTGGGGTGCAAAAGCGAAAGTTGAAAATTTAGAACAACGCTATCCTCACTTACTCGCCCCCATCCTGTTGCGGGAAAAAATTAGCCCCAATCCCTGTACAGCGAATAGCATCGCTTCTGAAACTTTCACTTCCACCAGTGCGGGTGTTTCGGCATTTTTGGACTTGACAACGGTGATGAAAGCTGCTCAAACTTTGTCTGAGGAAATTGTTTTAGAGCAGTTGCTTTCAACTTTGATGCAGGTGTTAATTGAAAATGCCGGCGCGGAAAATGGCTGTTTAATTTTGCCCAAGGATGACAACTTAGTAATAGAAGCGACTAAAACCAGTCGCAGTACTCAGGCTAATGTACTGCAATCTATCCCAGTTGAGTCTAGCTCTGTTGTTCCAGTTACAGTTATTAATTATGTTTGGCGCACGCAAAAAACCCTGGTAACAAACGATGTTACGACTCTTAACAGGTTCGCCTCTGACCCTTACATTATCCAGCGGCAACCTAAAAGTTTGCTATGCAGTCCGATTGTGAATCGCGGCAAGTTAATCGGGATTCTTTACTTGGAAAATAATTTGATAGCGGGGGCATTTACGAGCGATCGCATCAATATCCTCAACCTTCTTTGCACCCAAGCTGCTATCTCTCTAGAAAATGCCCGCCTCTACCAAAAATCCCAAGATTATGCCCAGCAGTTAGAAAAATCCCTGCAACAATTACAACAAACGCAACTGCAAATGATTCAAAGTGAAAAAATGTCTGCCCTGGGTAATTTAGTCGCGGGAGTTGCTCATGAAATTAATAACCCGGTTGGCTTTATTTCAGGCAATATTAACGAAGCAACGGCAACGGTTAAAGATTTAATCAATCACTTGCGACTTTATCAAGAAAAATTTGACAATCCGGGCGAGGAAATTGAACGGGATGCTGAAGATATCGATTTAGAGTATGCCTTGTCAGATTTACCGAAGATGCTTTCTTCGATGAAAGTAGGGTGCGATCGCATCCGCAATATCAGCACCTCTCTCCGTACTTTCTCCCGCGCCGATAGCACCTCTAAAGTCTCAGCCAATCTCCACGAAGGACTCGATACTACGTTGATGATTTTACAATATCGCCTGAAAGCAAAGGAAACCCGTCCCGGGATTCAAGTTATCAAGGAATATGGGAAAATCCCCTCAATCAAATGCTATTTTGGACAACTGAATCAGGTGTTTATGAATATTATATCGAATGCCATAGACGCGCTTGAAGAATCGAATCAGGGACGCAATTATGCGGCAATTGAACAGCATCCTAATATGATTACAATCAAAACAGAAATTGCTGAAGATCAGCAAAGTGTCGTTATTAAGATTAAAGACAATGGTTTGGGGATGACCGAGGAAGTTAAGTCACGCATCTTTGACCACTTATTCACTACAAAAGCCGTCGGTAAAGGTACTGGGTTAGGGTTATCAATTAGCCGTCAAATTGTGGAAGAAACCCACGGCGGTAGTTTAACTTGCGAGTCAGTGTTGGGAGAGGGGACTGAGTTTGCCATCCTGCTCCCCCTCGATCTAGCTTAAATTACTCCGCTGCCAAATTGTATATTATGAGACCTTACGCAAAGAAACGCAGAAACAAGAAACCGGGTTTCTATGCCGAAACCCGGTTTCTCAGATCGTCGTGCGTAAGTCCTCGTCATTTAAAATACCGTTAATTTCAGTCCTAACTTGGGAATTCTATGGCTGGGGCGTAGTAAATTACGTCACAGGGAGTAACCATTAATTGGTATCTCAAGAGCAAAGGAAAAGAATTAACTATGCCACAGGCCAAATCGCGGCGCCAAGATTTAATCGCTCTCCGCCAGCGTGTCGCTGAACTAGAACTAGAATTAGCGCAAACCCAGCAGCAGTTAACCGGGTGCCAATGCTTGCAGGCAGATGAAACCCTGAGGCTATACAAGTATGCGGTGGAAAGTTCTAGGGATGCGATTGGCTTTGCCGATGGTACAGGTAAGCATTTATACCAAAATTCAGCCTGGGGCAGCCTGTTTGAGTGCGATAACCCAGAGGATTTTTACGCCGCTGGGGGAATTCCGGCAAGGTTCGTTAATCGAGAAATTGCTGACGAGATGCGGCAAACTATGATCAAAGGGGAATCTTGGGCGAGCGAAGTGGAAATGCAGTCGTGCAAAGGTCGGCGTTTCCAGGCTTGGGCGCGATTCAATGGGATTCGCGATGAATCTGGCAGGATTTTAGCGCTAATCGGCACGATCTCGGACATTACCGCGCGCAAGCAGGCAGAGGAAGCGCTGCGGGTATCGCAAGCAAGGTTTGCAGGCATTGTAGAAATCGCCAAGGATGCGATTATTTCGGTAAATTCCAGCCAGCGCATTACCTTGTTTAACCAGGAAGCAGAGAAGATTTTCGGCTACACGGCGGCTGAGGTTTTGGGGCAACCCCTCAGTCTGCTCCTACCGCAGCGGTTTGCAGCAGCCCATGAAAAGCATGTGAGTAATTTTACTCAATCGCGCCCTATGGCAGAACGAAGCGAGATTTTTGGTCGCCGCAAAGATGGTACGGAGTTTCCGGCAGAAGCGTCAATTTCCCATCTGCAAATTGGGGACGAAACTATCTACACGGCGATTTTGCGGGATATTAGTTCGCCCATTGCGGCGGCAGCTGCCCTCGCCCAAAGCAATGCCCTTTTGCGAAGCGTGATGGAAAGCACAACCGATGCCATCTTTGTGAAAGACTTGCAAAGTCGGCACTTACTGATGAATTCCACCACGCTCGAACTATTGGGTAAATCTGAGGCAGAGGCGCTCGGTAAAACCACTGAGGAACTCTTTCCCCCCCATGTGGCTGATTCCTTGATGCAAGTTGACCGTCGCATCATCTCTTCGGGGGTAGGAGAAATGATCGAAGAAACGATCGTCGATAGGAATGGTATCCAACGCACGCTGCTGACAACCAAGAATCCCTGGCGCAAGGAAGACGGAACGGTGATGGGAGTGGTAGGAATTGCGCGAGATATTAGCGATCGCAAGCGAGGGGAGGAAGCCTTAAAAGCACAAGCGGGACTGTTGTCTTTTCGGGCAGAAGTTGATGCGATTCTGGCTCGCAGCGATCGGCTACAGGATATGCTACAGGAATGCACTGAGGCAATTGTCCAGCGTTTCGATGCTGCTTTTGCTCGCATCTGGACGCTGAATCAAGCGGAAAATGTGCTGGAATTGCAGGCGAGTGCGGGCATGTATACGCACATTGACGGCTCCCATCGCCGCGTTCCAGTAGGGATGTACAAAATTGGCCTCATAGCAGCAGAAAAGCAACCCCACCTCACCAATTCTGTGCTAGAAGATTCCCGCATCAGCAATAAAGAATGGGCGAAACGAGAAGGAATGGTGGCGTTTGCCGGATATCCGCTGTTGGTGGAAGATGCGCTTGTCGGTGTAATTGCCATGTTTGCGCGCCATCCCTTGTCGGAGTCCGTTTTAGAGACAATTTCATTAGTTGCCAATGAAATTGCGATTGGGATCAAACGCAAGCAAGCCGAATTGGCATTGCAAGCATCGGAAGCGCAACTCAGACAGCAAACCCAAAACCTGGAACAAACCCTGCGGGAACTCCAGCGGACTCAATCCCAGCTAATCCAAAGTGAAAAAATGTCTTCTCTCGGTCAACTGGTAGCTGGGGTTGCTCACGAAATTAATAACCCTATTAGTTTTATCTTCTGCAACATCACCCATGCCGACACATATACTCAAGACCTACTCCAACTAATTCAGCTTTACCAAAAACACTATCCTCAACCAGTTGCCGAAATCCAAGCGCAAGCAGAAGCAATCGACTTGGAATTTATCTTAGAAGACTTGCCCAAACTCCTCACCTCAATGAAAGTGGGTGCAGAACGCATTCAGCAAATTGTTCTTTCCCTGCGTACCTTCTCCCGCATGGATGAAGCACAGATCAAAGAGGTTAATATTCACGATGGCATTGATAGCACGCTGACGATTCTGCAAAATCGCCTCAAAGCCAAACCAGATTGCCCTGGGATTGAGGTAATTAAAGACTATGGCAATTTACCTTTGGTCGAGTGCTACGCCGGACAACTCAATCAAGTATTTATGAATATTTTGTGCAATGCAATTGATGCACTGGAAGAGGGTCATAAGTCACGAGTCATAAAGCATGGGAAAGAAGACCAATCCCCCATTCCCACAATTCGCATTCGCACTCAATTGATACAACCTAACCAGGTGATAATTCGGATCGCCGACAACGGGCCGGGAATGACGGAAACAGTTAGACAGCGCTTATTCGATCCGTTTTTTACTACCAAACCAGTTGGTAAAGGCACGGGAATGGGTCTATCAATTAGCTACCAAATTATCACCGAACGGCACGGCGGATCGTTGCAGTGTATTTCTTCACCCGGACAGGGAGCAGAGTTTGCGATTCAAATTCCGCTCAAACAGTGAACGGGATGCTTTGTTTGGGAATTGCTAATGGCTAATGGCTAATGGCTAATGGCTAATTGCTAATGGCTAATGGCTAATGGCTAATTGGTAATGGCTAATTGCTAATGGCTAATTGGTAATTGCCCCTATACAGACAGGACTTACGCAGCAACTCCAGATCTGGTGGAAATGGTGCCGTACTACATATAGAAACGTTGCCGTACAACACTCAGGACGCACCCTACATATAGAGACTACAAATCTCAACGCAGTCAGGGCAATTAGCAATTAGCAATTAGCAATTAGCAATTAGCAATTAGCAATTAGCAATTAGCAATTAGCAATTAGCAATTAGCAATTAGCAATTAGCAATTCCCAAGAAATCATTCCGATGCAACCGGATTTGATATGATACAGCGTTCCAGATAGATTTGAGCCACGTTATCCATCGGGTTTTGGCGTAAACAATCTGCAAAAAGTTGTGCTGCCTGACTGAATTTTTCCATATAGTAAAGCACCAAAGCTTGTTCAAATTTTGCTTTTGCAATCAACTTTCTTTCTTTTAATTCAGGCGGATCGGCATCGAAGACTTCAAACACCGACACCATCTCTGATTTTCCCTTTACTTTTACCCGATCGATCAGGCGCATCTTATAGTCAAGGGGATGGTGCAACTGCATAAAAGTATGGTGACTTATTAGTAAGGAGACTCCATAAGTTTTTGTCAATCCTTCAATGCGAGACGCTAAATTAACAGCATCGCTAATTACTGTGCCTTCCATACGGTTTTTTCCACCCACCGTACCCAGCATTAAACAACCTGTATTGATGCCAATGCCGATGCGGATGGGTTCCCGTCCCGGTCTTTGCCTGGTTTTATTATATTCATCCAGCAGTTGCAGCATCGTAATTCCTGCTTTAACCGCATCATCGGCGCTGCCGCTAAATAGCGCCATAATTGCATCGCCGATGTATTTATCAATAAAGCCATTATTTTGGATAATCGCCGGTTCCATGCGCGACAAATAGGCATTGATAAATTTGAAAGTATCCTCCGGTGTCATGGTTTCCGATCGCGTGCTGAAGTCGCGAATATCGCAGAATAAAACTGACATCTCCTTCTCAACAGCATCGCCCAATCGCACATCAATAATGCTTTCTTTATTTAAATGTTCCAGGAATTGATGCGGCACAAAGCGGCTGTAAGATTGGGTGATATTAGACAGGGTTAAATGGGTTTTAATTCTGGCTAGCAGTTCGTTTTTCGAGATTGGTTTTCTCAGATAATCATTAGCACCCAGGGATAATCCTGTTACTAGATCGTTGACTTGATTTTTGGCTGTCAACATCAAAATAGGTAGCTGGGAAGGGGAGTAATGCTCGCGAATTTTTTGGCAAACTTCATAGCCTGTCATGCGGGGCATCATTACATCTAGTAAGATGATGTCGGGGAGAAAACCCTGGTCAATGACTGCTAAGGCATCGATGCCATTGGCGGCTTGGGTAATGGCATAATTTTCCAAAGATAGATGGTTGATCAGCACTTGAAGGTTCACCGGCTCATCATCTACAATTAGAATTTTGAACTGTTGAGAATTATCAGGATTTTTAGGAAATGATTTTTCTATGGTTGGCTCTATATCTTGTTCTCGATCCAGCTTTAAACAGAGGGGTTGGTTGCAAGAAGAACAAGAGCGATCGCTCACCCCCATCTTCTCGCCGGAAATTGGCAGCGTAAAGGTAAACCGCGACCCAACACCAACGGTAGATTCAACCCAAATTTGACCTTCGTGCAATTCTACGAGCTTTTTGGTAATTGCTAAACCCAACCCAGCACCGCCATATTCCCGCGCCGTAGCTCCATCCGCCTGTTCAAAAGGTGCAAAAATTCTCTCTAATTTATCTTCTGGAATCCCAATACCCGTATCGGAAATGGTAATTGCTAATTGGGAATTGCTAATTGCTAATTGGGAATTGCTAATTGCTAATTGGGAATTGCTAATTGCTAATTGTTCTGAGTTATTATCTATTACTTCTGCCGACACTTCTACAAACCCGCTGTGGGTAAACTTAATCGCATTTCCAATTAGGTTGTGCAGAATCTGTTGCAAGCGATTTTCATCGGCTTGAGCTGGGGGCAATTCGGCAGGTACTTTGTTAATTAACTGCACATCTTTTTTGCCAATTAAAGGACGACTTAGGGTCAGAACCACCTCGAGGATTTCTCGCAATCCCACGGGTTTGAGTTGCAGTTCAAGATTTTTGTGTTTCAGTTTAGAAAAATCAAGGATATCATTGACTAATGTTGCCAATCGATGTCCGCTTTGAGCAATCATCAATAAATTTTTTCTTTGCAGTTCTGAAACTGGCCCAGTGCCTCCATCAATCATCGATTCGGCAATGCCAATCATGCCGTTGAGTGGCGTTCGCAGTTCGTGGGAAGTATTGGCTAAAAATTCATCCTTGAGTTGCTCCAGACGCTGTAACTCTGCATTTTTGCTTTCTAAACTAACAAACGATTCTTGTAGTTGTCTAGCCATTTTATTAAACGAATTCCCTAACTCCCCCAACTCATCAGAACGTTGAATTTCTCCGGTGCGTTCCCATTCGCCTTTTGCTAAATCTTTCGCAGCTATATTTAAGCGCAAAATTGGCTGGACAACCCAGCGAGAAGTTTTGATGCCAATCAAAATAGCGATTACCAAAGCTGCCAAACATAGCAAAATGGTCGTGCGAGTATTGGCGTTGATGCGTTCCATGAAATCTGACTCTGGAACGACGACTGCAATTAACCAATCCAAACCATATTTATCTCGAAACGGTACAACTTTCAGGAATTTGCGATTGCCATTCACAGAAAAGACATGCTTCTGTGGGTGGCGAATGTGTTTCAACCCTTTTGTTTGCTTTTCTAAGTGCTGTGTTGCGTTGCGGATTGAGTCATCCCGACTTTGAGACGCATGGAGGCGTTTTGCTTCCCCTTTAACGAGGGTGTAAGGTTGTTCGGTACTCGAACTTGCTACTAATAAACCGTTGCGTTCTAAGATAAATGTTTTTCCCGACCGACTAATTTTTAAACTGCGGAGAAAATCGCTAATTTGGGACAGGCGCTGATCGACGCCGAGGACGCCGATTAATGTCCCGCTTTTGTTGTAGACGGGAAGGCTAGCAGAAATTGAGATAATTTCTGGATAGCCTTCCCACTGGTAAATTTTACTCCAAACGGGTCTACCTGCTTTCACGGCATCTTTGTACCAAGCTTCAACGCGAGGATCGTAGCCATCTTTGGTCAAAACTATTTTAGTGCGATTTCCCTGGCGATCGGTGGCGTAGCTGTAAGTTTTCCATTGGGTTTTTGGGGAAACTTCATCAATGGTTAGTTTGGCTAAGTTTTCGTTATCTTCCGGTCCACCGCCAATAAATTCTCCTTTTTGGTTGGCATAGCTAATGTAGCCAATTCCCTTAAAGACTTGTATTTGCTTCCAAAAATAGCGTCCTGTCTTTTGAAAGTTTTTTAAGTCTAAAATTCCTATGCTGACGGCATCTAAATTCATTTGATTGATCTGATGAGGGACGATTAAGTAAGCTGCGAGTTTTTGTTGAATGCGAGCATTGACTTCGTTTTGCAACTGGGTGACGAGGTCGTTTACCGCTTGCTGTCCGTTTCTAAATGAGAGATATCCCGTTAACCCTACCGCCGCCAAAATTTGCAGCACGAAAGGTACTATCACGACGGTTCGTAAGGGAAGCTGACCATAAATTTTAGCAACTAAGCGGTTTAGATTTGGCATTGGATCGTGGGAGCGATCGCACCGAAAATCGCTAATATTTATTCCCCTCGGTGCTACACAGCGATTCCTAGACTAACTCGATCGATCTTGCACCCTTGTAAAAGCTGACAAATCGGTAATATTTTATCTATTAACGCAAGTTGCTAGTTATAAACAAGGGCGTTGCTAATTGCTAATTGCTAATTGCTAATCTAGTATTTTTACTGACATTAGCCATTAGCTATTAGCCATTAGCCGCTCCCAGAGAGATAACTAGCAACTTGCGTTATTATCCGTTGACATAGTTTCTACCCCTGTTCGGTCAACCGCTCCGGACATTAACCCAATGCGCCTGTCTTGTAAGGATTTTAGCTTAATTGGCTAATCGGTATAATGCAATAAAAATTTTCCGACTTTCCCTACTTTTCCTACTTTTCCCACTTTTCCCACTTTTTTGGCCAAGTTTTATGGAATTATAAAGATAGCTAATGACTTGTGACTATGGGCAAAAGGCAAGATTCCCCCGCGCAATCGCGTCAGCGTGCGGTCGGCATATCGCGCTTTGTCCGCCGCGATGGACAAACTGATATCCTCCGTAAAGGTTCGTCCCACTCTTGGAAAAGCGATCTGTATCATTGGCTACTCGCACTAAAGTGGCCTCAATTCTTTGGTTTAATAAGTGTCCTGTATCTGGCATCTAACGCTTTATTTGCTTTCGCCTACTTGCTAGAGTCAGGTAGCATTCATAACGCGCGACCTGGGTCTTTTTTGGATGCCTTTTTCTTCAGCGTCCAAACAATGGCGACGATTGGTTACGGTGCAATGTATCCAGTAACACCTTATGCGAATGCGATCGTTGCTTTAGAAGCGCTGGTGGGTTTATTGGGAGTAGCAATGGTGACTGGATTGGCATTCGCGCGCTTTTCCACACCCACGGCAAAAGTAATGTTCAGCGATGTAGCAGTAATTGCCACCCGCAACGGCGTGCCAACCTTAATGTTACGCGCAGCTAACCGACGCCGCAATTCGATTTTAGAAGCGCAAATACGGCTAACTTTGGCACGCAATGAGTTAACTGACGAGGGCGAATTTATGCGTCGCTTGCACGACCTAGAATTAATTCGCAACGGCACGCCAATTTTCGCACTAAGTTGGACGGCGATGCATCCAATTGATGAGAAAAGTCCTTTATATGGATGTACACCAGAATCCCTGGCGGAGCAAGAAGTTGAGTTGATTGTCACCCTGACTGGACTCGACGAAACGGTTTCGCAAACGATTCACGCGCGTTATTCTTATGTAGCAGAGGAGATTTTGTGGAATATGCGTTTTGTGGATATTTTGGGCAAAACTCCTGAAGGAAAGCGCTATGTTGATTACAGACGCTTTCATGATGTGATACCAGTAGATCGGGGGGAGAAATAATTATGAGCGATGATTACTTTTACCTGTGTAAAGTCATTAGCGAAAAAGTAAAGGGCGAATTGGTAAAGCGCCTATCTGAGACGGGATTTGTAGGTGAAACGCTTTCTCATCCCAACAAGTTGAAATCTACGCACAAAATTGATGAAGTTGCCATTGAGATTGTGCTTGAGGTTTTGCAGGATCGCAAGTGCAATATTTATATGGAGTCTTGGCGATCGCAAATCGACGACCAAGCAGATTTTTCTATTTTCATTGACCCGATAGACGGTTCTCTTAACTGGGATCGAGGAATAGGCGACCCCTGCATTGTTATCGCCGTGTCGGAAAAAAAGAGGGAAGTGAAACTCAAGGACTTGACTTATGCTTATGTTGAAGGATTGCGCTCGGGCGATCGCTACTATACTAGGGAAGATTCTGCCTATTTTTTCAGCCATCTTACCCAAAAAGAAGTTCCCATTCGCTGTCAGGGAAAAGCCAGCTTGTCAGAAGCTATCGCTTATTTATAGCGGATTGCAACCCTATGAGGTACACCCCTCGTTTGTGTAGCGGCTGCCATTTTTGCTGCCGCTACACAAACGAGCCAAAAGGCTGTACCTCACACGAAAAGCAATCTGCTGTAAGACCAGGGTATTCTTTGGCAAAAAACCAGCTAGAGGTGAGTTTCCCCATCTTTCTCCTTTGTCGAGATATCCGCGCTATCGACAATGCTGGTATGGAAATTTGTGAAATTGCCCGCAATGCTGCCGATTTAATGATTGAAGCGAGAAAAGGTTCGGACAATTACAATCTTCTGGCGTATCCTATTTTGAAATATGCTGGAGGGATTTTATCCGACTTGTCAGGCAACTCTTTGGATGAATTGAGTCTGGAAGAGGAACAGCAGGTAGACTACATCGCCTGTAACAACCCCCAATTGTTTCAGGAAACCCTGGCGGTGATTCTAAAGCTAAAGCAGTCTCAGCAGTATATCCACGACAACATCCATTTTTCCTTTGGTTGTTCCTAGTCGCGATGCGCGAAGACAGCGCAACTACAAACTTCTAGAGTTTATCGCTCCCGATTCAGTATTATCTATTAAGAGCGAGTGCGTCGCGCTCGTTGATATTAAGTCCCTAACGCTGTAACACTTTGACTACTACTTCCCGTTCGATCAAAAACAAGCAGAAGCGAACCCAAGCGGTGCATCCCCTCCAGCGCCTGTTCAATTATGGTCGCAAATATCACGGGCAAATCTGGCTGGCAACAATTTGCTCCATCCTGAATAAAATTTTCGACCTCGCCCCACCTGCTATAATTGGTGTTGCGGTGGATGTGGTGGTGCAAAAACAAAATTCTTTGATTGCTCAAATAGGCATCAAAGATTTATTTGGACAACTTGTGGTTTTATCCATCATTTCCGTGCTGATTTGGACTCTGGAATCTGCGTTTGAGTATGCCTATAATTGGCTTTGGCGCAATCTCGCCCAGCGGATTCAGCACGATTTGCGCTTGTCAGCTTACACGCATATTCAAGATTTGGAATTGGCTTATTTTGAAGACAGGAGTACGGGGGGATTGCTGTCTATCTTAAATGACGATATCAACCAATTGGAACGGTTTTTAGATGGGGGAGCGAATGAGGTTTTACAAGTTATTACAACGGTAATAATTATTGGCGGGGGTTTCTTTATTTTGGCTCCTAGCGTCGCTTGGTGGGCGATGCTACCGATGCCGTTTATTTTATGGGGTGCGATCGCATTCCAAAAGTTCCTCGCTCCCCGCTATGCAGATGTGCGGGAAAAGGTCAGTTTGCTCAACGGACAACTATCCAATAACTTGAGCGGAATTACCACTATTAAAAGTTTCACAACTGAGGAATATGAAGCAAGGCGAATTGCCAGAGAAAGCGAGGCATATAAGAAGAGTAATAGATCTGCGATCGCTCTCTCTGCCGCGTTCATTCCTTTAATCCGCTTCCTGATTTTATTCGGTTTTACGGCAACGTTGTTGATTGGGGGACGAGAAGCGATCGCAGGTAGATTATCCGTCGGCAATTACAGCGTTTTAGTATTCATCACTCAGCGCTTACTTTGGCCTTTAACCAGATTAGGTCAAACCCTGGATCAATATCAACGGGCAATGGCATCTACTAACCGCGTCATGCATCTTTTAGATACACCCATCGCGATTCATTCCGGTCATATTTCTTTACTCGTTCAGCAAGTACGCGGCGAAGTACAATTAAACAACGTCACCTTTGCTTACCGCGAGGGATTTCCAGTCATAAAAAACCTGACTTTGTACGTCCCGGCGGGAAAAACGATCGCGATCGTTGGTTCCACTGGCTCGGGCAAGAGTACTGTGGTAAAATTGTTACTGAGATTGTACGAAATTCAATCGGGAACGATTACCATCGACGGCATTAACTTGCAAGATTTGAAATTGCCAGATTTGCGTCGATCGATTGGTTTAGTCAGTCAAGATGTATTCTTATTCCACGGAACTGTAGCAGAAAATATTGCTTACGGAAGTTTTGAGGCAAGTTTAGCAGAAATAATCGAAGCGGCGAAAATTGCCGAAGCGCACGATTTTATTATGGGATTGCCGCAAGGATACGACACAATTGTAGGCGAACGAGGGCAGAAATTATCCGGAGGACAAAGACAAAGAATTGCCATCGCGCGTGCGGTGTTAAAAAATCCGCCGATTCTCATATTAGATGAAGCGACATCGGCGGTGGATAACGAAACCGAGGCGGCGATTCAGCGATCGCTCGAACGCATTACAATCGAGAGGACGACGATAGCGATCGCGCACCGCCTCTCCACCGTCCGCAACGCCGATTGTATCTACGTAATGGAACAAGGTAACATCGTAGAGCGAGGACGACACGAGGAATTATTGGAACGAGGCGGAATTTATGCCAGTCTGTGGCGAGTGCAAACAGGAGAAAGAAGTAGGGGCACGGCGTAGATAAATTTTGATTTACACCCAAAGATGGTAGGATGCCCTGCCCCTACACCCAGGGGCACGGCGTAGATAAATTTTGATTTACACCCAAAGATGGTAGGATGCCCTGCCCCTACACCCAGGGGCACGGCGTAGATAAATTTTGATTTACACCCAAAGATTGTAGGATGCCCTGCCCCTACACCCAGGGGCACGGCGTAGATAAATTTTGATTTACACCCAAAGATTGTAGGATGCCGTGCCCCTACACCCAGGGGCACGGCGTAGATAAATTTTGATTTACACCCAAAGATTGTAGGATGCCGTGCCCCTACACCCAGGGGCACGGCGTAGATCAATTTTGATTTACACCCAAAGATGGTAGGATGCCGTGCCCCTACACCCAGCTTTTGATTTACACCCAAAGATTGTAGGATGCCCTGCCCCTACACCCAGGGGCACGGCGTAGATCAATTTTGATTTACACCCAAAGATGGTAGGATGCCGTGCCCCTACACCCAGGGGCACGGCGTAGATAAATTTTGATTTACACCCAAAGATTGTAGGATGCCCTGCCCCTACACCCAGGGGCACGGCGTAGATAAATTTTGATTTACACCCAAAGATTGTAGGATGCCCTGCCCCTACACCCAGGGGCACGGCGTAGATCAATTTTGATTTACACCCAAAGATGGTAGGATGCCCTGCCCCTACACCCAGGGGCACGGCGTAGATAAATTTTGATTTACACCCAAAGATGGTAGGATGCCGTGCCCCTACTTTTGATTTATACCCAAAGATGGTAGAATTCCGTGCCCCTACACCCTGAATATTACCAATTACCAATTACCCATTACCCATTACCTAATTCGACTTACCATCGCTGCCCAAATATTCCCGATATCCGCAAATCTTATCGCCGCGAATATCAAACGAAACCGCAATTCTATTTTTATAAGGTTCCCCCCGCATTTTCCCCTCATCCCGAAACTCAAAAACAACCGTCGTATCGCTGCTAGTAACTCGCTCTATCGAAGTAATTGTAATCCCGCCGAAGACTTCACTCACATACTCAAAAAAAGCCCTTGCTCTTTCTTTCCCCTGATTTAAGCCGTGAAAAGAACCGACGGGAAACCAAAAAGTAAAATCATCGGTAAGCATATCTAAAAACGAGTCCCACTCCCCCGTCGCCAAGCCGTGAGTAAAGTACTCGAATGCCTGCTGGGCGACTGCCATCGTATCCTGCTTCATTGTAATTATCAAGTTTCAGCTATCAGCTTTTATTATCCTGTTCGATGGCAACGTTGCGATCGCAAAACAAGAAGATACCCTCATTCCCAGGCTCCCCTCTCCCCTCATTCCCAGGCTGAGCCTGGGAATGAGAAAATAGAGGCTCAGCCTCTAGTTCAAACGAGCAAGATATGAAAGACTTTCAACTACAAGGAATAAACCATATCGCCTTAGTCTGCAAAGATATGGCACGCACGGTAGACTTTTACACCAACACCCTTGGTCTTCGGTTAATCAAAACCATCGCACTACCGGATGGCGGACAGCACTTCTTTTTTGACATCGGCAACGGGGATGCTTTGGCTTTTTTCTGGTTTCCCCAGGCACCTGAAGCCGCTCCTGGCATTGCATCTGTCAGCACTGATGTTTTTCAAACTGGCAATATAATCACCGCTCATGGCTCGATGAATCATGTAGCTTTCAAGGTTTCAGCCGAAAAAGTTGAGGAATATAGAGAAAAACTGCTAGCCAAGGGAGTCCAAGTGACGCCTATTTTACATCATGCAGATGTTCCCTCTGGTTATGTTCCTGAAGCAGACGAAAGTACATTTATTTCCTCATTTTATTTCTTCGATCCTGATGGCATTTTGCTAGAATTTGCCGCCAATGTGCGCGAGTTGGGCGATCCGGTGCGAGATATTCAACACGAACCAGCGCGAAGCATCCACTGAGGGATTGTTTTCAGTGGCATCTAAATTAAATTATTAATATTGATTGTAGGGGCACGGCGAGAGAAAACCTTCTCGTTAAGGGCAAAGCTTATTTATGCCGTGCCCCTACTACAACGATCGTTGATACTTATAACGCTTTATCCCACTCCAACTGATGACTTAAACCATATTTAATAAAATCTTCAATTTGAGCTTTATCATTTTTGCCAAAAACACCTAAGCTGTAAGGATTTTCTTGCATCCGCTGACTGACTAATTCCCGTTCAAACTGGAGCGATTCTTCTCTAGAATTCTCAGGTTTAAAGAAATCTACAACCAAAACAGTCCTTTCGTAATCGGTGTAATTATGCGGACAGTGGGGATAGCTGTGATCTAAAATCATAAATTCGCCTTCATGCCAATAAAGCTTTTCATGGCAGATTTTCATCGCCACATCACCCTCTGGCACAATCAATCCTAGATAGCCGCGATTCATGTGCGGGTTATAATTCACATGCAGTTTCACATCCAGCCCTGGAAGAAATGTACCAAAATAGACATTTCTGAGAATGTTGTCATTGAGCGAATTTGTTGCTTCTATCGCCTTAGTTAACTTAGGAAAATATCTTTCTTTTAATTCCCGTGCTGTTTCCGGTACATCCTCTAACTCATACTGAGGATATTGAATTTGATGCACTCGAATATATTGTTCAATAAACAAGCATTGAAATAGCACGCCAAAAGCGCTATACTTGGATTTACCTTTGGTCTTAATCGTTTGACTTTTAGGCCCCATCACGTCAAAGGTAAATTGCAACTCTTCTTGAGAAGCTTTCTGCCTAAAGTTGGTGAATTCATCTCGAATCGCTTCCCAGTTCTCTTGCAGGGTGTTCAGAAAAGGGAACTGCTTGGGGTCTAAATGATACTCGTTAAAACTTTCCATTGTGTTTTCTCCTGAATGCGATCGCATTAGATATCTCCAAAAACTCTTGTGGGGTGGGCATTCTGCCCGCCTTTGAGGGGAGTTTTTGAATAGGTCTATTGAACCCGGTATAATTCCATTCTAGAAGCTTGATTTTACACCTGTGTCTGAAACTCTAGTTCTGGATAGACTGATCAAAAACGTCCGCGTAGTTCGTCCCGATCGATCATCGGTGGATCGCCTGGATCTGGGGATAAAAGATGGTAAATTCAGCCAAATTTCGCCGGAAATCAGCCCAGACCAGGCAAAAGAGGTGTTCGACGCTCAAAACCTGCTCGGTTTTCCAGGGGTGGTTGATGCTCACATGCACATCGGCATCTATCAACCCCTCGACCAAGATGCTGTCACCGAAAGCAAAGCAGCGGCAATGGGGGGAGTCACCACCAGCCTAAACTATATCCGCACGGGTCAGTATTACCTGAATAAAGGTGGTTCTTACAAGGATTTTTTCCCAGAAGTACTGGCCTTGTCAGAGGGCAACTTTTTTGTTGATTATGGCTATCATATAGCGCCGATTAGCCCTCAACATATCGATGAAATGCAGTGGTTATTTGAACAGCATGGGGTGGCATCGTTCAAAATTTTTATGTTTTATGGAGGTTATGGCCTGCACGGTCTTTCCGAGCAACAGAATCTATTTTTAATGATTAACAAGGAAGATCGCTACGACTTCGCTCACTTTGAATTCATCATGCGGAGTTTGTCTCAATTGAGGGAACGCTACCCCACCATGCAAGAATCGATCAGCCTCAGCTTGCACTGCGAAGTAGCTGATATTCTGAATGCTTATACTAAAATTGTGCAACAAGATTCTAGCCTTACTGGACTCAATGCTTACAGCGCTGCCCGTCCTCCCCACTCAGAGGGATTAGCTATTTGCATCGCCTCTTATCTGGCTCACGAAACTAATTGTGTCAACATCAATTTGCTGCATCTAAGTTCTCGCAAAGCTGTGGAAGCGGCTTTGATGATGCAAACAACTTTTCCCCACATTAACTTTAAGCGAGAAGTCACAGTAGGTCATCTACTTCTAGATGTAGATGCCCCTACAGGTAAATGGGCAAAAGTAAACCCGCCGATTCGCCCGCGTGCGGATGTGGAATATTTATGGAATGCAGTATTGCAAAATCAAGTGGATTGGATTGTTAGCGATCATGCCTGCTGTTCGGCGGAGCAAAAAGCTAGCTTCAGAGATCCAGAAAACATTTGGTTAGCTAAGTCTGGCTTTGGCGGTACGGAATATTTGCTCTCAGGAATTGTTAGCGAAGGAAGCAAACGAGGCATGTCCTACAACCAAATAGCAAAGCTACTTTGTTGGAATCCGGCACAACGATTTGGTTTGTTTGAAAAGGGCGATATTGCCGTTGGATATGATGCCGATCTAGTGTTAGTAGATCCGAATGAAACGTTTGTTGTCCGTGCTGCTGAATCAGAGTCGCAACAAGGTTATACTCCCTTTGAGGGTATGGAGTTAACGGGAAGGGTCAAGAGTACATTTTTGCGCGGGAATTTGATTTATGACCGGGGGCAGGTATTGGGGTCACCTTTGGGGCGGTATTTGAAGCGATCGCACTGTTGATCGGAGATTCGATCCCCCCCGGCCCCCCTTGCTAAGGGGGGTGTAAGAATGGGTGTTTGCTGGGTGCTGCCATGTTTTTTTATTAATGGAGATTCTCACTTATACGATGAATGTTCCAAAACAAAGAAAGTCCTAATCCACCATCGACGTAAATGTGTTGACCTGTAATGAAACCGCTCTCCTGGGAACAAAGAAAAGCTACGATTGGAGCCACATCATCGGGCTGACCCCATCTTCCCATCGGAGTGGCGTTTGGTGGCACCTGGTCAATGTGGGGAAGCATTGCCAAATATCCATCCCATGCCTCAGTCTTGATGTAGCCTGGAGTGACAATATTGACGGTAATTCCTCGTGGAGCAACTGCTACAGCGTAGTGTTTGGCAAGCACTTCCATCCCAGCTTTTGCGGGAGCCGACATCGCATATACTTTACCTGGGTTGTGGATACCGCTAGCAGAGATGGCTACCACTCTACCCTGACCGTCAGTCATGTATTTCAACGCCTTTTCCATGCATCTGAGAAATGCTTTTGGGTAGATTTGTTGTGCCTCTTCATACTGTTCAAACGTAAATCCTCCAGGAATTGTGGCGGTAATTGCATACCCAGCGACGTGAACAAAAGCGGTGAGTTGGCTGTTGAAGTTTTCTTCTAGCGCTGTGAAGAAAGCATCAATTGTTTCAGGCTTCTTGATATCGCCAGCTACCGTCACAACCTTGACGTTAGACTTTTCCAACTCATTCTTGGCTTCAAGTGCAGCCTCGTGGTTGGAACTGTATCCTAAGACCAGATTAAAGCGATCGCTCGCTAGTTTGCGAGAAATTGCTAAACCTATGCCGCGAGTTCCCCCAGTCACCAGTGCAACTTTCATGGAATTTCCCTAAGTGCAACATTTAAGCTGAACAATTCCAACATTTCTGCCTGAATCGATAACTATACCATTTGGTTCCATCCTATGTGTATGCAAATAGCACCCACGATCTAGCTAGATTCGCCAGAATCCCCACACCATCCTGATAAGGCAGTGATGGTAAGATGAGCGGAGTAAAGGGGAGGAGAGCCACTTAAACAGGAGGGGGCAAAATCATGGGTGACAAAGGCAGATCGTTTGATGCTGCAAGTGAAGGAGAGGCAGATAGCTTTTTGCACGTTGCGCCTATAAAGGAGGATTGGGGAGGAGACGGTAGAGGGCGCATGAGCTTATCGGGAAGGCGTACAGCAATCTCCAAAGAGTACCTACCTCGCCAGTACCAGTTCTTTGACACAAATGCTGTGCCGGAAGAGCATGGGTGGCGGGTGGCTGGTATGCCAGAGAACGTAATACCCGGAAGACGGCGATTGCTGACGTGGCACGACTGTGGAGCATCCACTTCAAGAGCGGTACTCCCGCCCCAGTTTGAGGCACCAGCGGGTATATTTACTGCCGATTTGGAGATTTTCGTGCTTAAGGGTACTATCCAACTGGGCGAGTGGCAGCTAAGCAAGCACGGCTACTCCTTTATCCCTGCTGGGGTGAGAGTTGGACCGTGGAAAGTGCTAGGTAGTGAAGAAGCAGAAATCCTCTGGATGGAAAACGGCCCTGTACCCTTGAGGTATGAAGCAGCACAAAGCGATCGCCCAGATGCCAGGATGTCTGACTTTATCCCAGCATTGGATAGCAAACTTCTACCGTGGAGCAAGGCAGATACAGTTCAATTCGAGGTCTGTAAAAAGAAGTGGCTCAAGAAAGATAGTAACGGTGGTGGAGCGTGGCTGCTCGCCATTTTGCCACATTACGACGGCATATACCGAATGATTCAATGTTACAACGAAGAAGGTTACTGTCTAGCCGGATATTGTGACATAGGAGATTACCGATTTATGAAGGATCACTTTGCCTATAACTCTAGCTTTTGCACTGCGCCTAGACACTGGACAGATGATGGCAGCTTATTTTTCATCCGAGTTGATAGGGATCTATCAAAACCTGGAACAGTTTTGTCCTATGCCCCTGAATCGTAAGCAGCAAAGCCATGTATGAGTTGCATTTGTTCAGGTAACAATCATCGCATTCGTTCCTCTTGAATCAAAGTGCGTTGGAAGATTTGATGATTCTTCAACCAATGCCAAGTGCGGGCGCGATAGTTATTGCAAGGACTAATCAAAATCATTTCATATAAGGACATCTCCGGCATGGTCTTATAGGTGAAGTGCAGGATAATGGTAGTATCGTCCGCCTCCCAGGCGCAACCATCTATACGTTCCGTGTCAAAGTAGAGTTTTTTATCCCGGTATATTCCTGGGAACTGATATTCCTCGCGCTTACCGTCAGCCCACTGATACCGATTAGTTTGGTAATAGGGATAGGGACTATCTTCTGGAAATTGGCAGGTTAAATGGGAGTTGTATTTATCTAGGATATTCCCCTGATTATCTATTACCGTATAGGTCCCCACCCAGTCGCCTTCGTGTCGGACGAGTACGGGCATTTCATCGCGTATAGACATAGCTTCGTTCCTCACTTTATTCAATCTTAAACCACCAAGGATCGGGAATAGACTGGGTTTTAACTAACAAGGCTTTTTTTCGCATAAACCGTTTTATCCCAGCATCCCCCATGCGCGAACCCCCCATTCCCGAATATTTAAACGAGTTTTTCTCGCCTTCGTAAATCAGTGCAGTTAACGCACAATCGTTGATGCTAATCGCACCGCAGTTGATTTGCTGGGCTATGGCGATCGCTTCCCCTTCCTCCCCCGCAAAAACCGCTCCACTCAATCCATAAATACTATCATTTGCTAGATGAATTGCCGACTCAATGTTAGAAAATGACATAATCGGCATAATCGGGCCAAAGGTTTCTTCCGCCATCACCTTCATCTGATGATTGACTTGCGTCAGGACAGTCGGACGACACCAAAAACCCCCCTCTAATTCTTCCACTATTCCCCCGCAATGTACTTTTGCTCCTTTTTGAACTGCATCATCGAGGTGTTCTTGAATAATAGCCGCTTGTCTTTGGGCAATAATCGGCCCAATTTCTCCGCTTTCAATGGTTGGATAAGCTAGCTGAACTCGCTGCGCTTTTTCTGTCAATTTCAATACAAAATTATCTAAAATAGATTCGTGGACGTAAATTCGTTCAATCGAGAGACAAGATTGTCCTGTATTAACAACTGAACCCCATAATAAAGCTGAAGTTGCTAATTCTATATCCGCTGATTTTAAAACAATCGCCGGGTCTTTCCCTCCCAATTCTAAAAATGCCGGTATAAATCGCTTCGCTGCTGCTTCAGCCACTTTTTTACCCGTGGCGACGCTGCCTGTAAAACATACTAAATCTACCAATTCGATTAATGCAGCACCTGTATCGCCTGCGCCTTCAATGTAGGTTAATATATCGCGTAAATTGGGAACGGATGCGATTGTTTCTAGTAAGGGTTGAATAAAGCGAGGGGCAATTTCGCTGGGTTTTACGATGACTGCACACCCGGCTAGTAAGGCGGGAATCGTATCAATTGTAGAAAGCAATAGGGGGAAGTTCCAGGGACTGATGACGCCAACTAATGGGTAGGGAACGAGTTGACTTTGCAGGCGGATAAAGGGGATGGCGGTGTTTTTTGATGGTTCTGATAATAAGTCTGGGGCTAGTTTACACCAGCGGTCGATGCTGGAGATGAATGAATCAATTTCTAGGATGGATACTGATAATCTGCCGGTGTCGTTTACTAATGCTGCTTTCAGTCTATCTTTTTGAGTTAAAATTGCTTGTTTCCACTGTTGTAATGTTTCAATTCGGTGGGATAATCCTTGCTGTTGCCAATCGATTTGGGCTTGGCGCAGGCGGGTGGATTTTTCCGCCAGTTGTTCGGATGTTGGCGGGGTAATCTGGTAATCTATTTTTCCGGTTCTAGGATTGCGAATGCTAATCTGTTGAATCATACAATAAAAAAGAGGGAAAGTTATTACTCTTTTGCCACTATAGGATTACCGTTTTGGTCATAGCAACTTAAAATTCTTTCAGCAATCTTTCTATTGCCGCAACAACTTGCACGAATACTTCATTGGGCATCTGGCAAATAAATTCAGCCCTTCGAGTTTGCCAGTCAAAGGACTTAGCCTGATCTGCTAGTACTACTCCTGATACTGCTAACCCTTCTGGTATTGGTACTTCAAACATATATCCCTTTACTTTCGTCGTAATTGGACACAGTAAAGCCAGCTTAACCCTACGATTGTATATTGTTGATGAAATAACCAAAGCCGGACGACGACCCGCCTGTTCGCGTCCGGACTGAGGGTTGAAGTCGATCCAGATAACATCTCCTTTTTCTGGAATGTAGATCTCAGAATTGCTAGATGACTTCACTACCTACCACCTCTTCAAGACCAATTTCACCATGCAGTTGTTCGGGAGAAATTTTGTTGAGTTGTTCGTGCAGTTCTTGTGCTTCTCTAGTTAGAGAGGGTAGTCTAAAAGCGATGATGCGTATTACTATCGATTCAATAGATTCTTCGGTCAACTCAGCCACACGTTCCAGTTGCTCAAACAGGGATTCAGATATTTCCAAGGATAGTTTTCGCTTATTCATGTTTCACCTGCTTTAGTTGTTATTTTGTTATATGTCCTAACGTAATTATACGCGATTCAGATTAGTCCGAGTTGGGATAAGCGTTCTATGGTTGTTTGTTGGGTTTGGATGAAGTGTTTTCGATCGATTTCTGGATTTAGCATGGTGTTGGGGGGGTAAATTGTTTGGTTGTAGGTTTGGGCGTATAGTTCTAGTCTTTGGCGGGAAAGTAGGTTGTTGAGTCCGGGGCGGCGGCGGTATCGGCGCAATGCAGGGAGATCGATTTCGGCATAGGCTGCCATGCTTTCTCCTGTTGCTGTTTCGGCTAAGATTATGCCGCGATAATCTATTATTTTAGAGCCGCCGTCGGCTGATGAAATTGGGATGGATATGTTGGCTATTCCGGCTGTGTTGGATGAAATTACGTAGGCCATGTTTTCGACAGCACGGCATATTTTGGCGGCGTCTTTTGGCGATCGCTCTCTACCATATACTTCGGAGGTGGAATGTAAAAATATCTCTGCGCCCCGCAAGGCTAAGCAGCGGGCTACTTCTGGATACAATATTTCTTCGGATGCCAGTGCTGCTAAGTTGCCGATGGCTGTTTTGGCTACGGGAAATACTCCGTCTAATCCGTAACATTCGAGATATTTGTCCCAGACGTCGTGGGGGGTGGGGGCAAACATGGAATTGAGGCGTCGATAGCGCAAAACTATCGCACCAGATGGATCGATGATAAAGCAAGTTTGGAAGTATAAGCCTGGAAAGTTGGGGTCGAGTTCGTAGGCGTTTCCGGCTAAAAAGATGTTGTGTTTTTGAGCAATTTTACCGAGGGCTTCGTATTCTGCCCCTGCCATTTCTATGCAAGCTTTTTCTGCCCAAACTGTTAGGGATTCTCCCATCGGAAAGCCGGTGAGGAAATATTCTGGCAGGACGATTAATTTGCAGTCAAAGCCGATAAAGGCGATACTGGCGGCGATTTGTTGTTCTAAGCGGGTGATGGATTGGTGTATGAGTGCGAGTGCTTCTTCTCTATCCCGCGCCGCGTTGACTGCATGGCACGTCACCTGTAGTGCTAAAACCCTGAATGAGTCCATTTTGTTCGCCGATACGAGTTGCCCAGATTTTAGCTTACAGCGGATTGCCAGTGAGTGAGGGAAAGCGTTATCGCTTCGTTTGTGTAGCGGCAGCATTAATGCTGCCGCTACACAAACATAAGGTGTACCTCATACGGCTGCAATCCGCTATAAGAATGCGATCGCTTCCTCACACCAAGCTAACCATTCCGTTTCGGAGCGAATTCCCTGCCTTAAGGTCAAATACACGTATTTTCCCTCAATCGGCAGCGTTTCCGGTTTCTTAAAATACTTTTGCTCGATTTCTCGATATGTCGCTAATCTTTCCAAGTGCTGTGCCCGGTGATTTTCCAGTTCCGCCAGCATAGTCTGCACGGGAACTAAATACCCCGCAAACAGTTTAACCAGCAACTCATCCTTCATCGGACCGATTTCACCGGGTTTGGCAATCCATTCTCTCAAATGTGCCTTGCCCTCCTCCGTCACATTGTAAAGTTTTTTATCCGGTCTTCCCTCTTGATGGACTCTTTCAGCACTGATAAACCCAAGTTCTTCTAACTTGGTCAGTTCTCGGTAAATTTGCTGATGCGTTGCCTTCCAAAAAAAGCCTACAGACCCATCAAACTTCTTTGCAAGGTCATATCCGCTACACGATTCCTCGATTAAAGCTGCCAAAATTGCCTCTGCTAAAGCCATAACTCACCATTGACATATGCACTTTGTTGAATATACACTGAATTTGTAGATGCAATTAGTTGCATAAGCACTTAGTCGCATAATAAGGAGATTCAGCCATGACATTTATTTCTGTAACGAGGTTACGTTTGCGATCGCGTCGATACCTACCATCATTTTTGTGGAACGTATTTTTAAGTACGTGGCAAGTTATCAACACGAAAGGTTTTAAAGGCGGAAAGCTTTTAGTCGATGCACATCAAACTTATTGGACGATGACAGCTTGGGAAGAACAAGCAGCGATGAAGATTTACCGCAACGCAGGCGCACACCGCAGCGTCATGCCAAAAATTCAAGATTGGTGCGATGAAGCTTCAGCTGTTCACTGGCGACAAGAAGATGACAATCTTCCCGACTGGATAGAAGTTCACGAACGCCTAATTAAAGAGGGTTTTTTAACTAAACTATCTAAACCTTCACCTGCTCATTTGGAGCGAAATATCCCGCAACCTAAATCCTCTAAAGCCGAACTGAGATTGCATCCCAGAATCAAACAGAGAACTCCTAGAAACCGGGTTTCTGTGAAAAATAAGAAACCCGGTTTCTAGGATAGTTGTGGGTAAGTTACGCAAATAAATTACCTTTGTTTTAGCTAGCAAAAATCGAGGATACACACATGGCTACCTTTCATTCAGAAGAAGTACAGCAAATTCTCCACCGGGCGATGAATCATCAACAAACCGGAGAATTTTCAGAACAACAGCTAAAAGAAATGGCAACAGAACTGGGAATTTCTGCCTCTGCACTGCAAATCGCCCAACAAGAATGGCAGCAAGATCGAGAAAAAATCCAACAGAAACAGGTAGTGGACGCCCGCCGCAAAACAGGGTTTAAAGCACATTTGATTCCATTCGTAGCGGTCAATACCTTTTTAATACTTTTGAACCTAGTAACTAACCCAAAATATTTTTGGGCAGTATATCCCCTGCTGGGGTGGGGGCTAGGTTTAGGAATTCACGCTTCATGTACGTACCATCTAAAAGATGAAAAGTACGAAGCCGCATCTATCGGAAGATTGAAATATTAAAAGCAAACATGCAGCGGTTTTGAGCTAAGCTTCTAGCAGGGTAACAAATTTGGCATCAAGTGAAATATATCGCTCTACTGCTGTTAGTAACTTTATGGTTTGTGCTGGCACTCCCGGCACAAGCATCCTTCTGTCGCACCTCGAATCACCGCGTCATTTGCATCAAAAGTATCAAGCGCAGTGCGAAGAATTACTGGGAGTATCGGGCAGTTGTTAGCATTGATGGGGTGGCAAGGCCAATTGAGGTTTATAATTGTCGCGATCGCTTAAAACTTCGCCCCGATGGAACCATTGTAGAATTTGAATCGGATGGTGCAGGCGAACTAATCTGCAATCTGCTCAAAAAATAGAAATAACGCTAACATGATCGAGGCGCTATGTTAATTCAGATCTTGCACCTTACCACCAACCCGCCCGGAAATAAATTTCCGGGCTAATAGCAAAAGTCCATTAAAATGGACTAAATACTTTTCCCAGTCCTATGCAAGAGGACTTTCGCTATTAGCCAGGGATTTTAATCCCTGGCGGGTTGTGGGTTAAGTGCAAAATTTCAGCTAACCCAAATCAATCGAGGAAAATTTCAATGGCGACAAAAGAAGAAATCCTGCAAAACTTTAATCCCAACGAGATTGGTATCGACAACGGTAATCTATTGGGACTTCCCTTTGATTACGAATCTGCCAATATCATCGTCTTCGGCGTCCCCTGGGAAGTCACAGTTTCCTATGGCGGCGGTACGGCATCTGGTCCAGCGAGAGTTTTAGAAGCTTCTCGCCAACTAGATATCTACGATTTCGACAATCCGGAAGGCTGGAAACAAGGGATTTTTATGGTAGAAATTCCTGCCCATATCCAGCAAAAAAATGAAGCCCTGAGACAAGATGCTACCCTGATTATCGAACATTTGAAACAAGGCGATCGCATTGAAGACAATCCCCACCTTTCCCAAGTCCTGAAAAACATCGATCGCGAATGCCAAAACGTCAATCAATGGCTATTTGATAACGCTACTGCTGCCATAAACCAAGGTAAAAAAGTAGCAGTAATTGGCGGAGATCACAGCGTCCCCTTGGGCTATATCCAAGCACTAGCCCAACATTACCCAGACTTTGGAATTTTGCACATAGACGCCCACGCCGACTTACGCGACGCCTACGAAGGCTTCCAATATTCTCATGCTTCAATTATGTTTAACGCCCTGCAATTGCCGCAAATATCCAAATTAGTTCAAGTAGGAATTCGCGACATTTGTCAAGATGAAATTAACATAATTCAACAATCCAACGGAAGAATTTCCACCTACTACGATCCGATGTTAAAACAAAAACTTTATGCAGGCATTCCTTGGTTAGAACTCTGCAAACAAATCGTCGCCGAACTACCCCAACAAGTGTACATCAGTTTCGACGTCGATGGACTAGACCCCAAACTATGTCCCAACACAGGAACACCCGTCCCCGGAGGATTAGAACTAGAACAAACTTATTGCTTATTCCGAGAACTCCTACATAGCGGACGCCAAATTATTGGCTTTGATGTCTGCGAAGTTGGCGATGGCGAATGGGATGGTAACGTAGGAGCGAGAGCAGTTTATAAACTCTGCAACTTAATGGGATAGTAAAATAAATTTCTGGCTGTAGGGGCACGGCATTCTACAATCTTTGGGTACAAACTAAAAGTTATTCCATGCCGTGCCCCTACAAAACCCGTTAAACCAGGGGCACGGCATTCTACAATCTTTGGGTACAAACTAAAAGTTATTCCATGCCGTGCCCCTACAAAACCCGTTAAACCAGGGGCACGGCATTCTACAATCTTTGGGTACAAACTAAAAGTTATTCCATGCCGTGCCCCTACAA
>NZ_BLAY01000018.1 GCF_020521235.1 Microseira wollei NIES-4236
TCGATTATCCATAATTAGCAGCCGGGACACGGCATTATTAAAGTTATCTGTTTGTCGGAGATATCCTCAGATGCCGTGTCCCTACGCAACAACGGGGTAAGGTTTTTTGATTACGGGCAATTCAACGGACATGATATTATTGGCGATCTTTGGCAATTACCCAGAAACTGTTGGTAAAACTTGCCCCTACACAAGCGAAAGCCCCCCAAGGCATTAGGGGGTTGGGGGGATCGATGCGTCAGTACCGATCTAATCTCAAATCTAATATCATGTCCGGTCGATTATCCATAATTAGCAGCCGGGACACGGCATTATTAAAGTTATCTGTTTGTCGGAGATATCCTCAGATGCCGTGTCCCTACGCAACAACGGGGTAAGGTTTTTTGATTACGGGCAATTCAACGAACACGATCTAAAATCTGCAATCTTCAATCTGCAATCTAAATTTTCCTCGCCTGAATTACCTGCAAACTCCCGCCCGCATACAACTTAGGTTCCTTCGCCTCAAAGCCGATTTCCTTAAGTAACCCAACTAAATCCGTATCTAACAACTGCCACGCTGTTTCCGTTTCAAACAATAACAAGAATACCGCTACCCCAGGCCAAAATAACGGGTTCGTCGGGCGATGAAAATCTACCAAAGTGAAGATGCCCCCCGGTTTGAGAACCCGGTACACTTCCTGAATAATCTGCCGTAACTGTTTTGGCCTCATCTCGTGCATCGCAACGCTGGTGTGTACCAGGTCAAATAAATTATCCGGAAACGGCATTTCTTCCGCCAATGCTTCCACATACTGTGCTTGAGGAACATTTTTTTGCGCCCGCTCCAGGGATAGTGGAGAAGCATCCAATCCGGTAACATCTTGAGAGCGCTGCACTAGGACATAAGTCGCTTGACCGCTGCCGCAACAAAGATCTAGCACCTTTGTATCCCCACGAATTATTAAGTCTTGTAAAGAAAGTATACGAAATCTTGCGGCACCGCCCACACTCAGGGCAGCAATAGCGGAAATTCCATCGTAAAGCCACTGATATCGGTAACTCCAGGTTCTTAAAATCGTTCCCACGCCCCAATCCCTCCAAAAATTTTGTCATATTTGCTGTTACCCTTACCCACTATTAAGGTTATATTGTTAAAATCGGTAACGAAAATGAAATTTTTGTTGGGAAGTTGTCACCGTTATGGCGCGTACTGGGGTTTTGCTGCTGAACTTGGGCGGGCCGGATCAACTCGATGATGTCCGACCCTTTCTGTTTAACCTGTTTTCCGATCCAGAGATTATTCGGCTGCCCTTTCCGTGGTTGCAGAAACCTCTAGCATGGCTGATTTCGACATCGCGGGCGAAAAAATCCCAAGAAAACTACCGTTCGATTGGCGGTGGTTCGCCGCTGCGCCGGATTACAGAAGAACAGGCGCAGGCGCTGCAAGAGAGTTTAGAGCAAAAAGGGCAAGAGGCAGGGATTTACATCGGGATGCGGTACTGGCATCCATTTACTGAGGAAGCGATCGCTAGAATCAAACGCGATCGCATCGACCGCCTCGTCATCCTGCCCCTGTATCCCCAATTTTCCATCAGCACCAGCGGTTCCAGCTTCCGCCTTCTGGAAAAAATTTGGCAAGAAGACCCCTACCTGCGCCCGGTTAATTACACCGTTATTCGTTCCTGGTACGAACAACCCGGTTACCTGCAAGCAATGGCGCAGTTAATCGCCACCGAACTCGACCAATTTGAAAATCCCGACAACGTTCACATTTTCTTTAGCGCCCACGGCGTCCCAGTCAGCTACGTTGAAGAAGCAGGCGACCCCTACCAAAAAGAAATCGAGGCATGTACGTCCTTGATTATGGACACGCTAAACCGTCCCAATCCTTATACCCTGGCGTATCAAAGTCGCGTCGGCCCGGTGGAATGGCTCAAACCCTATACTGAAGAAGCCATTGTCGAACTCGGCAAAGACGGGGTGAAGGATATGGTCGTCGTGCCGATTAGCTTTGTTTCCGAGCATATCGAAACTTTAGAAGAAATCGACATCGAGTACCGGGAAGTCGCTGAAGAATCCGGCATCCACAACTTCCGCCGCGTCCCCGCCCTCAATACCCATCCCGTCTTTATAGATGCCCTCGCGGATTTGGTCGTGAATGCGCTCAACTCGCCCAAAGTCGAGTTATCGCAAGTAACACAAATGAAGAAAAAAGTCAAGATGTACCCCCAAGAAAGTTGGGAATGGGGTTTGACTCCTTCTGCGGAAGTGTGGAACGGACGGGTAGCGATGATTTTTCTAATTGCGTTAGTTGTAGAGTTAATCACAGGTCACGGCCCGCTGCACTTTGCTGGCTTATTGTAACCTCTCCCCCAACCCCCACAAATCGCCAAGATCCCCCAGATTGAAATCTGGGGCTACACAAACGAAACCCGCCTGCGCGGGTTTTTTTAATAGTCCGCCCAGGCGGACTTTGTTTGTGTAGCGACAGGTTTCAACCTGTCGCGCTGGCGCTACTGAGAAATCGCCATTGCTTGACAAATAAAGGCTTCTACTTCCTCGCTATAAGGCTTTTGAAAGGTAGAAGGCCAGTTTTCTTGGTCTTGGTACAATTGATTGAGGCTTTCTCGGATAGCAGCATCGCCGCCAGTGAAGGCTTCTATTAATTGCGACCAACGTTTTGCTAGTGCTTGTGCTGTTTCGCTGGCTGGATCTGTGTCAGCACGTATCGCTTCTTCCACATCTTTAATTAGATCTTCCCAATCGCGCTGTCCTTTTTCCAGGACTTCCGGGGTAGCGCGAGTCGCGAGTTGCTGTTGTTGTTCGGGGGTGTAATATTTTTTCATCCATTCAGTATCGCTATACATTTCGATTACCTCGATAATCTGTTTGAAGGCTTCCCAATCGAAATCTTCACTGGAAGATAGGAGATTTTGGGCTTTGGCGATTGCTAAAATCGCCAAATCCAAATGACGGCGCTTTTCCTCGATAATTTGGCGTTGTAGATGCAGCGTTGTTTTAATATCGAAGCTATTTCCATCGAGAAGCTGTTTAATTTGTTTGAGAGAGAAACCGATGAATTTCAACGTCACGATTTGTTGGAGACGCGCCAGTTCCCCTTCCCCATATAAACGATGACCCGACGGAGTGTAGGCGCTTGGCTTGAGCAGTCCCAAACGGTCATAATAATGCAGCGTCCGGACTGTTACACCCGCGCGAAGGGCGAATTCATGCACCTTTGACACTCTCCGGTCTCTTGACACGGAGATTCTTGGTTCAGCGAGCGATCTTGCCCAGACTTGTTGCCAAATCCGGGTAGAGGATCTTCTCTACCCAAGCGTCAATTCCCGTGTGTCCCACGGTACTCATTAACTGATAACCAGTCTGCTTCAGCGCCTTATCCAAAATATTAATTGCCCCATTATGGTCGCGGTCCTTGACGCATCCACATTGACAAATATGGGTGCGAACAGACAGCGACTTTTTCACTATTTCACCGCAACTAGAACAATTCTGGCTGGTATATTGAGGTGGCACTCCCACCACCACTTTTCCATATACCTTACCCAAATACTCCAACCATTCGGTGAATTGCGACCAAGCAGCGTCGCTGATAGACTTGGCTAAATGGTGATTCTTCACCATATTCTTCACTTGTAGTTTCTCAAACGCCACGAAATCCCTCGATTTCACCACGCACAATGCTGTCTTAACGGCAAAGTCTTTACGCTGGCGGGAAACTTTTAGATGCTTGCGCCCCAACCTTTTAATTGCCTTTCGGCGATTGTTGGAGCCTTTCTTTTTTTTAGAAACGCGACGATGTAACCTTTTTAAAGCCTTCTCGCTATGGAGCAGATGGCGGGGATTCTCTACCTTGTTCCCTTCGGAATCGGTATAAAAGGCGGCTAATCCGACATCCAATCCAATGGTTTTACCAGTAGGCTTAACATCAATATTGCGTTCTGCTTGGATGACAAACTGAACGTAATAGCCATCGCTACGCCGCACTATTCTTACCCGTTTAATCTGCTCGATTTGGTAATAGTGGAGATCTCGCGTCCCGATCAGTTTTAACCTACCAATACCGCATTTATCGGTAAAGTTAATGTATTTGCGGTCGTCTGATAGCTTCCACGAGCGTGTTTTTGTATTCCACGGAGCGGTTGCGCTTCTGGAATTTGGGATAGCCTTTCTTTCCCGGTTTGCCAGACTTGCAGTTATCGTAAAATCGCTGCACCGAAAACGATGCTCGCTCGGTTGCTGCTTGTCTGGCTTGGGAATTAAGTTTATCTGCCAACTCGAATTCTTTGGCTAAGATGGCGCTCTGCTTGCTAAATTCAGACAGTTTAACGCCACGATTGTCCATCCAAAATCTAATGGTTTTGTTGCGAATGAATTGAAATGTTCGGATCGCTTCGTCAATTGAACGGTACTGTTCAACTTTTCCTTTGATTTTGAATTCGTAGACAATCATGGCGTTGTTTCATCGACCTTTATTTATTGTACAACCTGTCTTAGGGAGCTTGTACTCCCCTAAGACAGGTTGCAACAAAACGTCATATGTGACTGCAACTAAAGTTGCTCGTGTCCGCTTTCATCCACGTCAATTTATTGCGTGGATGAAAGCGTCCCGCTCTTCTTAGGTAACAACGATTCGGTCGTGTTTTTCATCGGTCAACCTCCTACACATTTCGAGCGTAAACTCTGACGTAACGTCAGGTGCAAGCCTTTTTGCGGTAAAGAAAATATTCTTCCTCATTGTGATGGTGCCGTACTCTGCGGGCTAACGCACCCTACATAACTTGCACCAATCTCATAGCCTGCTGGGGAATTTATTCCCTGGCGGGCTAATGCCATAGGTGCAAGATCTCCACCTAGCAATTACCAATTAGCAATTAGCAATTAGCATTAATTACTAAATCCAAAGCTGCCAATAATTCCTTTGCCGTGTAGGGTTTGTGTAAAAATGCTTGAACGCCAGCGCCAGTTGCTGCGGTTAGCTTACCGTTGGAGACGAGTCCGCTGGTAGCGATAATCTTGACCTGGGGGTTGATTTTTTGCAGGATGCCGATGGCGGTTAATCCATCCATACTGGGCATCATGATATCCATCAACACGACGCTAATTTCATTTTGGCGCTGGGCGAAAAGCGCGATCGCTTCCACTCCATCCCTGGCGGTGAGAACCCGGTAATTGTGGGCTTCTAACGAGGCTGTGGTAATCTCCTGAATCGATGTTTCATCATCCACAACCAGAATCAATTCTCCTTGTCCTCGCGGTAGGTTCAAGTCTTCTGTTTGCTGCGTTACCGTTGCCGCCACCGCTGGTAAGTACACCTTAAATTGGCTACCACGTCCCACCTCGCTGCTGACATTGACAAAACCACCGTGGCTTTTCACAATGCCCAGAACGGTGGAAAGTCCTAATCCAGTGCCTTTGCCCACTTCTTTAGTGGTGAAAAAGGGTTCAAAAATTCGCTCTAATTGTTCTTCAGAAATGCCAACTCCCGTATCCGAAATGGCGATCGCCACATAGGGACCAACTTGGGCATTTAGATTCATGCGGGCATAGTTTTCATCAATCAATATATTTTCCGCAGACAGATCTAGAGTACCGCCATCGGGCATGGCATCACCAGCATTAACGCAGAGATTCATCAACACCTGATGCAGTTGGGTGGCATCGGCGCTAACCGTCCAAAGTTCCCTCGTTGGTATATTTGTGCGGACTTCGATTGATTTGGAAAATGTCCTTTTGATAATTTGCTCGATTTCTAACAGTAGGTGTTCCAGTTGTACGGGAACCCGCTTGCCTTCAACTCCCCGTGCAAAGGATAAAACTTGCTTGACCAACTCAGCGCCCCGTTTGGCATTGATTTCTATCAGTCCAAACAGTTTCTGAGATTGGGCGTCGGTGATTCTGTCTTTCAACATTTGCGACGATAGCAGAATTGGCGTCAGCATATTGTTGAGGTCGTGGGCAATGCCGCCTGCTAGAGTGCCGAGACTTTCCAGGCGTTGGGCGCGGAGAAACTGTTGCTCGAGTTGTTTTTTTGCGGTGATGTCGGTGTCAACAATGAGGATAGATTTGGGTTGTCCTACTTCGTCGCCTACAAGAGTCCAGCGACTTTCCACCAGCACATCTTTTCCCGATTTTGTTACTTTCTGCAATTCACCTTGCCACGAACCTTGCTCAATAATGTTTGTCAGCGCCTGTTCGAGTTGGGATGAAATTTGCTTGTGTAAAAGCCGATTGGCATTTTTTCCCATCGCTTCCGATCTTTGCCAGCCGTACAAATCCTCGGCACCTTTGTTCCAATATAAGATTTGGCCTGCCATATCTCGCACAAAAATAGCATTTGTGGCAACATCAAGCAGGGCTGCTTGTTCGCGGATTTTCTGTTCAGCCCGTTTGCGTTCGGCAAGTTCGATTTGTGTTTGTTGGAACAGGGTAGATTGCTGAATCGCAATTCCTACCTGAGTTGCCAGTTGTTTGAGTAAATCGATTTCCAAAGGCTGCCACTGGCGAGGTACCCGACAGTGATGGGCAATTAACAGCCCCCACAATTGGGTATTTTGGATGGGAGAATTCTCCTGGATTCCTGGGGCGGACATCCCCGGATATTCCCGGCTTTCTATTAATATGGGAACGACTAGATTTGCCCTGACTTGAAACTGAGCTAAAAATTCAATGTAACAAGTCTCGATCTCCTCGGCGTAAATATCGGAGTGCAGGGAAATCGCACCTTGCCGATAGGGTTCAATATATTTTTCCCTAAAGCAAGGGTCATTGATCGGCGTTGACAGGATGGCAACCCACTCAGAAGCAACAGATTCCACAATTACCCTGCCACTCCAGTCTGGATCAAAGCGGAAAATAACGACGCGATCGCACTCCAGAAATTGCCGCACTTCTTCTACTGTCGTCTGGAGAATTTCATCCAAGTTGAGGGATTGACGAATGCGTAAAGCCATTTGCGTCACCAGTCGCTGCTGCTGGTATTGCTGTTGCAGCAGGGTATTGGCTTGGGACAATTCGGCTGTTCGTTCTTCTACTCGGATTTCTAATCGATCCCGTGCCGCCTGCAACTGCTTCTCCATTTGTTTGGGAATGCTGATGTCGCGGATTAGCCAGCGCAGACCGATTTGCTCCCCCTGTAAATCCCTGATACTGGTGACAGCAAGCATAGCAGGGAAAGGGTCGCCATCCCGTGGCTGGAGGTGAACTTCCCAGTTCTGCACTTGCTGCAACTGCGCCAACTGAGTCCGAAACCTCTGGCGTTCTTGCTTGACAATAAAGATGCTCAGTGATTTGCCAATTAAACGCTGTTGGTTTACGCCCAACAAGCTGGCAGCTGCACGGTTAGCTTCTTGAATATTTCCCTTGACATCTGTGACTAAATACCCATCTGGGGCGAACTCGAACAAATCCTGGTAACGCTGGCGTTCCAACTCGATTGCTTGCTGACTTATCAGCAGTTCTTCGTTCTGCTGGCGCAGTTCTTCTTCGGCAACTTGCAGTTCTTCCAGCATTGTTTCCAATTCTTCCTGGGTTTGCTGGAGTTCGGCGGTTCGTTGTGCTACTCGTATTTCTAACTCGTCACGCGCTTGTTGCAGTGCCTGTTGTGCTTGAGCGCGATTGCTAATATCTTGGATCGCCAAGATCAAATAATTGGGATCGCCATTTGGTTTGCGGGTGAGGGAAACAGTCACATCCACCAGAACGCAAGTACCATTTTTGCGAATGCAGCGCTGCTCGAACGAGTAGGTTTCGATTTCTCCCGCCAATAGGCGGTAGAAGTCGTTTATATCCGCATCCACGTCATCGGGATGGGTGATTTCTTGCCAGCTTCGCCCTAGCAATTCGGCGCGACTATACCCCACAATGTCGCAAAGCCTTTGGTTGACCTGGAACCATTTTCTATCGGGTCCGACAAGAGCCATCCCTACAGCAGCTTGCTCAAATGTAGCCTGAAAGCGGGCTTCCCTCGCTTCTAACTGCTGTTGCAACTGAGTTTGTTCTATAACATTGCCAATGGCAATCCGAAGATTTGCAGGCGTGATTTTGTCTTTAACTAAATAGTCCTTGGCGCCGCTTTTGATTGCCTGCACTGCGTTCGCTTCATTCCCCTGACCAGTTAGTATTATCGCAGGCAAGTTCGTTTGGCCTAGCTGTGTTTTCAATTTCTCCAAAAACTCCAGCCCATTCATATCTGGCAGCAAAAATTCCAGTAAAATGGCATCTGGCTGCACCTCTTCGCACAAAGCTAGCCCAGTTTCCCCGTCCTCTGCCTCAAAAATCCTGTATGTAGATTGCTCATCCCCCAGCAGGTAGCGGCGAATTGTTTCCCGGTCTGCGGGCGAATCATCCACAATCGCGATCGTCTTTCGTTTTTCTCTCATGAGATTCTCCCTGCTGGCAGCAATTTGGCGATTGACAGGTTTAGGTATATTATCAAGCAGGCTATAGCTTTCAGATCTTACGCAAAGAAACCCGGTTTCTATGAAAAATCGTTGGTTTGGCAATCAGAGATCAAGGTTGAAACCGGGTTTCTGGCCTCGTCGTGAGTAAATCCCGATCAAGCAGGCTATGGCTTTCAGATCTATTGAGCTAGAGTTTAGATGAATCGGATCTTTACACCTCTCCAACAATTTCTACTCACTTGGCTGCTCGTTTTAATTACGGGTTGGTTGACACTTGTAGCACTTAGTTACGTGGGCGAAACGATTAGTATTTTGCTCACAGCAGCGCTGATTGCTTTTCTACTTAACTACACCGTGGCGGTGCTGCAACGGTTTTTACCTCGAACTGTGGCGGCGCTACTCGTTTATTTATTCGCTGCCATTGTTGTGACGCTGATTGGCCTAACCGTCGTGCCACCTGTATTTAATCAAGCGCGACAATTGGTGAATAATTTCCCTTCGTTGTTAGAGTCGGCGCGGCAGCAATTATCCGAATTTCAAACTTGGAGTACAGAGCATAATTTGCCCTTTGATGTCAAGGGATTGGCGTTTCAGGTATTAGAAAGAATCCAAGCGCAGGCGCAAGCGATCGCCTCCAGAGGTTTCGGCTTAGTCTTAGGAACGTTTAACTGGTTTTTAGACTTAATTTTGATTATTGTGATCTCGTTTTACATGCTCGTCGATGGCGAGCGCTTGTGGCAGGGAATTACCAGTCTTTTTTCGCCGCGTATTCAAACCGGGTTAACCGAATCCTTGCAACGAAATCTGCGGCAGTTTGTTTCCGGACAACTGTTGTTAGGCTTATTTATGGCAACGACTTTAACCCTGGTATTTTTAGCGTTACGAGTGCCTTTCTTCCTGTTATTTGCCGTGTTTATCGGGATAATGGAAGTGATTCCGTTTATTGGGGCGACGTTAGGAATTGCTACGGTTGTAATTGTAGTGGCGTTTATCGATTGGTGGTTGGCATTGGAGGTTTTAGCGGTGGCGATCGCATTACAACAAATCAAAGATAATTTAGTCGCCCCTCGCATCATGGGCAATCTCACAGGATTATCCCCCGTGGTCATATTTGTGTCGTTACTAATAGGCGCGAGAGTTGGAGGAATATTAGGCGTAATTCTGGCAATTCCCCTCACGGGTGTAATCAAAAGTTTGGCTGAAATTGTTTTAGATCCGACGCTACCACCCCAAACGGGAGAATTTTTCCAAAACCCCTTTCACAAGGATGTATCAGATTCCGAGCATGGGGTATAGGCTGATTGCATTTAGTCGGTCAGGACTGACGCAAAGAAACTTTGGTGATACGCAAAATCCTTGGGAGAGGAAACGAGAGATATGCCTCCCTTCCGCTACGCGAACAACGAAGAAACCGGGTTTCTGGCCTCGTGGGGGTATAGGCTGATTGCATTTAGTCGGTTTTAACCGACTTAAGCTATTAGCCAGGGAATTTATTCCCTGGCGGGATGTATGCTGTAGTCCACCAAATCACGACGATTTTTCATCCAAACCCGGTTTCTTGGCGTCAGCGAGCCAAAAATGGTATCAGAAGTAACAGAAAAGGTGTATACTGTAAAAGCACCCAAAATCTCTCAAGTTGGAGTGGATTTAATTGAGAATAATTTTAGTTAAGGTAGGCAATTGAGTACTCAAATACCCGCACCCCTACCCATAAATACTCGTACCTATATTAAAAAATACTAGCCCCCCAACCCCAAAGAAAATTTGAAAGGCTGATTCTATTGGGTTTGGGGCGGTTGAGTACAAGCTTAATTAGTTTAATAAATCTGAATGCGTCCGCGCCCAAAAAGTCGATTCAGAGGCATTTGGTATAAGCGAAGGAATAGGACGCGCTGAAAGCAAGCACTACTGCTGTAGGCGATCGCAATCTCAGCATTATTTGGAAGGAGAACAGTTTTCATGGCATTAGTAACTGGCGTAACCCTTGGGGGTAAAACTTGGACTCCTAAATTTGTCCAGGAAATTGACCAAGATAAATGTATCGGATGCGGTCGCTGCTTTAAGGCGTGTGGTCGCAATGTCCTGGAGCTAAAAGCGCTCAACGAAGATGGAGAATTTGTCGAGGATGAGGAAGACGAGGAAATCGAACGCAAGGTGATGACCATCGCTTATTCCGAACTTTGTATTGGTTGTCAAGCTTGTGCCAGAATTTGTCCCAAGGATTGCTATACTCACTCCCCACTGGAAAACTAAGGGAAAGGGGGAAAGGGGGAAAGGGGGAAGGATGAACAAACACTTTTCCCTTACCCCTTACCGCTTTCACCTTTTCCCTTCTTAGATTGTTGGGTTTCATTACCTCAATCCAACCTAGACTTCTATAAATGTGAATTTTTTCAAATAACAAGTAAAATTTGATACATCAAATCGGTGAAACTTCAGAAGCGTTACGGCTGGCTGTTGGCTCTATCGCAAGAAATAGGTAAATGCTCTCGGCTATTAAGAAATAGTTATGAATAACTTGGTAGAACTCGTTTCACCTCTACCTTAAGAAATAGTCGGGATTCGCAGTTAACTGGTATCCAAAATCACAATTTAACCGGGCGGCGGCGATCAGCAATCGCCGATCGAAAAGCCGCCCAAACTAAGGAAGAAACACATGAACCAAATTCCTTCATCAATCTTGGCCCTGGTGGCTGGCATTGTCATTACCCTTGTCAGCTTCTGGTATGGTCAAAATAACAACTTGATGCCAGTACAGGCATCGGAACAAGCGCCGCTGGTAGATGAGTTTTTTAACGTGATGGTGGGCATCGCCACGGCGCTGTTTATTGTGGTGGAAGGAACCATCCTGTATTTTGCGATCAAATATCGCCAACGGGCGGGGGATGAAACCGACGGCGTGCCGGTGAGCGAAAACTTTGCCCTAGAAGTGTTTTGGACGGCAATTCCGGCAATTATCGTCATGGGGTTGGGAATCTACAGCGTTGAAGTGTACCGCGATATGGGGGGCTTCGATACGGGGCATCAGATGATGGCGCACGTCCATCATGCCCCATCCCATAAAGCTAAAATGTCTGGCAGCGCAGTAGCAGCACCCCTAATTGCCGATTCAGAAGGAATGGCATCTGAGGCACAAGCAGCTGCGGTTGAGAAAAAATACGGCTTTGGTGTTGCACCAGAGGATCAAGGCAAACCAGCAGATGTGTCTGTAAACGTAACCGGGATGCAGTTTGCTTGGATTTTTAACTATCCAGACAGCGGCGTTGTCTCTGGGGAACTGCACGTCCCCGTGGGTGAAACGGTGGAACTCAACCTTTCTGCTACCGACGTGATTCACTCGTTCTGGGTACCTGAGTTCCGCCTCAAGCAAGATGTGATGCCGGGACTCCCCAGCAAACTGAACTTTGTTGCCACTAAGACGGGGGAATTTGCCGTAGTTTGCACGGAATTGTGCGGAGGTTACCACGGCTCAATGAGAACGCGGGTAATCGTTCATACACCGGAAGAGTATGACACCTGGCTGAAAGAAAACCAAATTGCTCAGCAGCAAGATATGCAAAATGCGGTGGCGGTGAACCCAACCGAGTTATCCACAGCGGAATTTTTGGCTCCCTACGTCGCAGAAATGGGGATTACCGCCGACACTCTGGCTCAAATTCATCCATAGCAATCGCAAGCAGTTAACGGTTAACAGTTAAGCTATGACACAAGCACAAACTCCAGTAGAAAAGTCACAACTTTCGCCAAGTAGTTCCCACAGTGGGCATCCCAAGGCGTGGAAATGGTACGACTACTTCACCTTCAACATCGACCATAAGGTGATTGGGATTCAGTACATGGTGATGGCGTTTATTTTCTACTTAGTTGGCGGCGCGATGGCGGAGGCGATGCGGACAGAACTGTATACGCCCGACCCCGACTTTCTCGACCCCAATTTGTACAACGCCTTCATGACCAATCACGGGACGATCATGATTTTTTATTGGATCGTCCCCGTTGCAATTGGGGGATTTGGCAACTTTTTAGTGCCGCTGATGATTGGCACGAGGGATTTAGCATTCCCCCGACTCAACGCCGCCGCGTTTTGGCTTAACCCCCCGGCAGGGTTATTGTTAATCGCCAGTTTCTTCTTTGGTGGTGGCGCCCAAGCGGGTTGGACTTCCTATCCGCCCTTAAGCGAGATTACCGCACCGATAGGTCAGACCTTCTGGATTCTTTCCATCGTTTTAGTGGGGACTAGCTCGATTTTGGGGTCGCTCAACTTTGTGATTACGATCTGGAAGATGAAACTTCCCAGCATGAAGTGGGATCAGCTACCTTTGTTCTGCTGGGCGATTATGGCAACTTCGATTTTGGCACTGTGTTCTACGCCGGTGCTAGCAATTGGATTGTTGTTGCTATTGTTTGACATTAACTTCGGCACTTCGTTCTTTAAACCCGATGCAGGCGGGAACATCGTTATTTACCAGCACTTGTTCTGGTTTTATTCCCATCCGGCGGTGTATCTGATGATTCTGCCGATTTTCGGGATTATGTCGGAAGTGATTCCGGTACACGCGCGCAAGCCGATTTTTGGGTATAAAGCGATCGCATACTCCAGCTTAGCCATCTGCTTCGTCGGGTTGTTCGTCTGGGTACACCACATGTTTACCAGCGGCACGCCTCCCTGGATGCGGATGTTCTTCACCATTTCTACCCTGATCGTCGCAGTTCCCACCGGCGTGAAAATCTTTAGCTGGATGGCTACTCTCTGGGGCGGTAAAATCCGCTATACCAGCGCCATGCTCTTCGCTATCGGTTTGCTGGCAATGTTCGTGATGGGCGGCTTGAGTGGCGTTATGTTGGGTAATGCTCCCTTTGACGTTCACGTCCACGATACTTACTTTGTGGTGGCTCACTTCCACTACGTACTGTTTGGCGGTTCGGTGTTCGGTATTTACGCGGGTGTGTACCACTGGTTCCCCAAAATCACCGGAAGGATGATGAATGAAACCCTGGGTCGCATTCACTTCCTCCTCACCTTCATCGGCACTAACTTGACCTTCCTACCGATGCACCAGTTAGGTTTGCAAGGTATGCCCCGTCGCGTCGCCATGTACGACCCGCAATTTACTACCATCAACCAGATTTGCACCTATGGTGCGATCGTCCTGGGTCTGTCGGTGATTCCGTTCTACATCAACGCCATTTGGAGTTGGATTGCCGGACCAAAAGCTGAAGGTAACCCCTGGAAAGGTCTGTCCTTGGAATGGACAACCGACTCGCCCCCATTGATCGAAAACTGGGAAGTGTTACCAGTTGTCACTCACGGCCCTTACGACTATGGTATGAATGGTCGCAGTGGGTCAGAAAAACCAGCTACCGCGACAGAACCTACTGTGTCTGTGAATTAATTCGGTAATGGGTAATAGGTAATGGGTAATGGGTAATGGGTAATGGGTAATGGGTAATTTTAGATTTAGATTAGATCTGCAATTACCAATTCCCAATTACCAATTCCCAATTACCAATTCCCAATTACCAATTCCCAATTAACAATTACCAAGGAGTACTATGCAAGGTTCAACTGTTAACCCACCCGAAGTTATTGTTAACTCCTCCGTCCCGCCAGCAACAGCGGTATCCACCGACCACGCCCATGAAGAGCATGGAGATTTTCGAGTTTTGGGACTGTTAACGTTCCTGATATCTGAATCTCTGATGTTTGGGGCGCTGTTCGCCACCTATTTAATCTTGCGCGGCGGGGCGGAAGTTTGGCCTCCCGAAGGCACGGAAGTCGAATTATTTTTGCCGACAATTAACACGATCATTCTGGTTTCCAGCAGTTTCGTCATTCACATGGGCGATACGGCAATTAAAAAGAATGATGTCAAAGGAATGCGCCTGTGGTATGCCATCACCGCCATCATGGGTGCCATATTCTTGGGCGGTCAAGCTTACGAATACTTGACCCTGGGATATGGTTTAACCACGAACATCTTTTCTAACTGTTTCTACATGATGACAGGGTTCCACGGTTTACACGTATTCGTGGGGCTATTGCTAATTTTGGGTGTTTTGTGGCGTTCTCGTCGTCCCGGTCATTATTCCAATACCAAGCATACAGGCATCGAGATGGCAGAAATCTACTGGCACTTTGTAGATATCATCTGGGTGATTCTGTTTACCTTGCTGTACATCATGACCCAGTTTTAATTGGTGAGAGCTAATGGCTAATAGCTAATAGTAAAACAGGCAATTAGCCATTAGCTATTAGCAATTACCAATTACCCATTCAAACTTATCAGGTTTCTCAAAATGTTAGTTGCTGAAGAAAGATATTCATGGTATCAAGTTCCCGCCGATGTCAAAAATTTGTTGAAGTTGGCAGCAGATAACTGGGACAATACCCCAATAGCCGAGAAATACATCAACGAAGCGCTGGGAAAAAGTTCGGAAAATATAGACGTTTTGGTGACGGCGTATCGTTTCTTTTTCTATAAAAATAAGTTTCCCCAAGCACTGGAAGCTGCGGACAAAGTCATCGATATTGTTAAAAATACGGAAAAATTACCCGATGATTGGCAGGAACTTAAGCCGATATTGAGCGAGCGGCAAAACGAGCAGTTAATCAGGTTATATTTAAGCGCTTATGCAGGTTATGGCTTTATTTTAGCCCGATTGGGACAGCTAGAAAAAGCGAAAGAAATAGCGGCGCGGGTGAAAGAAATTGATGTGAAAAAGGAGTTTGGCGCATCGGTTGTGTTTGATATTCTGACACGCCCGCCGGAAGATGAAGACGAAGATTAAGCAGGTAGACTCAGAAAACAGAAGGAAGCTTTGAAGCTCACGGTTCGCTGATTTGAAAATGAGCGAACCGTGAGTTATTATTTAGAGGAAATTTGAAAGTAGCCAGTTGGATGGGGGATGTTGTCCCATTTTTCCTTGTTGTGTTTTATGGGGTTTCCCTCATTGGTTTATCGATGAAGCCACTAGGGTTATGGATGGTAGAACTACGACAGTAAGTAGGTGAGTATAAATAAACTGAACACAGGGCAGGCGGGACGCCCACCCCACAAGAGATCTGAAATTCTTGTGGGGTGGGACGCAGGCGGGACGCCCACCCCACAAGAGATCTGAAATTCTTGTGGGGTGGGCATTCTGCCCGGACGCCCACCCCACAAGAGATCTGAAATTCTTGTGGGGTGGGACGGCAGGCGGGACGCCCACCCCACAAGAGATCTGAAATTCTTGTGGGGTGGGCATTCTGCCCGGACGCCCACCCCACAAGAGATCTGAAATTCTTGTGGGGTGGGACGCAGGCGGGACGCCCACCCCACAAGAGATCTGAAATTCTTGTGGGGTGGGCATTCTGCCCGCCCTATGCTTAGATAACTATTTTCACTTTATTTACCTGCACCTACTTACCCAATCCATTCAGTTGCGAATTTATTTTCCTACATCTGCCAACTCGTTATCCTGGGTTGGACTTGTAAGCAACTGCGTATTCGAGTCTTCAAGAAGGCTCGTGCCGCAGCCGGAATGGAGACGAAGTTCCCCAAAGTGGCATTAGCAATGGTAACTGGCTTGGTTGTTTTTCTCATCGGCTTGATATACTCGGCACTGAACGGAGAAGATGCAACAGAAGCAAAAAGATTAGCCCAGGCGCAACTAGGAGAGCATAACTAAATAGCCAAATAATTAGCTAAAATTGCTCAAAGTTAACCACCGCGACCAAGGAAAGCTATACAGGAAAAACCGCAGAACTTGGGTCACCTAATCGGAGTGTAGACCATGTACGCCCTCAAGCGAGAACTAAAACTAAATAACAGAGAAATCTCGCTCCTGCGCGGTATCGCTGGCTTCAAACGCTTGGTCTATAACTTTGGCTTATACATGCTGCAAGCCAGCTGGCACTTTGATGGCGTCAAAGCCTCGGACTCCCGCAGAATTGACGCCATCAAACAAGTCTTCACTCAAGTAGTGATGAAAGCATCTGAAAACGCCTGGATGACGCAATACCCATCCACCGTATACCAATCAGCATTTATCGACTTAAAGGAGGCATGTTCCAGGTGGCGTCAAGGCAAAGCCTTATTTCCCAAACCAAAGACCAAAAAGAAAGGCGACTCATTTAGAGTTTACAAAACATCAGGCATCTACCCCCAAAAAGGTCAACCGGCACTACCATTCACCAATCGGGTGGTCATCAACCCAGGTAAAAAGATTAAACTGCCAGGATTAAAGCCATTCCGACTTAAAGAGAGAATCGATTTTACCTGTAGTTCTCAGACCTTCACCGTTTCTAGAACTGCCGATAAATGGTTTGTTTCCTTTGTGTTAGATGTCGCTAAAATTCCGCCAAATTTCCATCCAATTGAAACGATTGGCGTCGATTTAGGCGTCAAAACCTTAGCAACTTGTTCCGATGGCACCGTTTACCAGATGCCAGCTGCAACCAAAGAGGCGAAAACCAAGCTCAGCCAGCTGCAATGGCGCAATCGCAACAAGGTCAAGGGCAATAAAAGGATGAAGATAAAAGCATCAAATAATGCGCGAAAATTCTACGCGCGCGTGGCGGCATTACATGCCAGGATGGCTAACATTCGGCGAGACACCACTCAAAAGATGACGACTGATTTAAGTCGCAGAGCTTATAGAATTCGGATCGAAGATCTCAATGTAGCTGGAATGCTGGCTAACCATAAATTAGCCAGTGCTATTAGCGATCGTTGCTTCTACGAAATTCGTCGTCAGTTAATCTACAAGCAGTCTCATTACGCTACAAAGGTTGAGTTGGTTGACCAATGGTATCCCAGTTCTAAGACTTGTTCGCAGTGCCATCACGTTCAACCAATGAAATTATCAGAGCGCGTGTTTCGCTGCTCATGTTGCGGGCATGTCCAAGACCGCGATCTGAACGCGGCAATCAATCTGGAACATGCTCCTAACGATCAAGTACGGTTGGCTTGACCGGAACTTAACGCCTGTGGACAAGTAGGAGCCGACTCCCTTGGTGGAAGCAGGAAGCAGACCCTCCAAAAGTTATTTTGGTTGAATGGTAAACTTCGAGCAAGTTTAGCTATGTTCTGTAGAGCAGCAATATGCCTATCACGTAACCGGAATACAGTGGTCTGGCAATAATGTGTCTGTAAATGTTACGGCGTATTCCGACAGTGAGATTCGTTTTACAAAAGTCAACTAAAACTGACAATCCCCTTGCACACCGCGCATGACAACGATTGATTGAGGCAGAAAACCCACTTGCGGTGAGTGAAGTCAGTCGTAATTTATGATCAAATTTGAGACGGATTGTATGCAGATTTGAAAAAGTGATTTGGCAGGATATGAAATTAAGCAAATGTTATATTCCGTTGGGCGCTCTTGTATTAGTCATGCTTGGAGGATCAATTTTCCTCAATTTTCTTCTCTACAGTCAAGCCAAGAAATATTATTTTGAGTTGAATGAGACACGGCTAGATCCTGTGGGGTTAGGCTATTATCCTGCAAATCCCCAGGGAGTTACTGATACCAATCAATTTCGTGTAGTTTTCTTCGGTGACTCTAGAGCAGCCAGTTGGACATCACCTACTCTCAATGGGTATGAATTCATCAATCGTGGAATTGGCTCACAGACATCCGTCCAGACGAGGGAGAGATTTTCATCTCATGTGCGTCCCCTAAAACCCAATGTAGTCATCATCCAGGTTGGCATCAACGATCTGAAAACGATCGGTTTATTTCCGGAACGCAGAGAGGAGATCGTGTCGAGTTGCAAAGCCAATATTCAGCGAATTGTAGCAGAATCCAGAAGTCTGGGTGCAGTCGCGATCCTAACTACTATTTTCCCAGCAGGGGACGTGCCACTGGAACGCAAACCTTTCTGGTCAGATGAGATAGGTAAGGCAGTTAAAGAAGTAAATGCCTACATCGCTACATTAGCCGATGATCAGACCATCGTGTTTGATACCTTTTCTCTTCTTGCCGATCGTCAAGGCGTAATGTTGTCTCAGTACAGGGTAGATGAACTGCACTATAATGAACAGGCCTATGTGATGCTCAACAAGGAATTAGTGCAACTAATCAATACAGTCAGGCAAAGAACAGTACAAAGTTAGATTTTTCCCTGACGCCAGCTAAGTCAAATGTGATGAGCGATCGTAGTATCTATAGACATTCATTTAAAAACTTTATTTATCCCGATTTGATTGTTAAATTGATACTCAATATATGGATAAATAAAAGCCAGAATTACTCCCCATATTCTAGTTTGGCACCCAGTCAGAAACCCGGTTTCTTTAAGAAACCGGGTTTCTTGCCGTTCAGGTTATGATTGAAATCTATCCTGTTTCAAGGCAATTTCATGTTTAGTTGGGATGCGTTTGTGAAAACTCTAGCCCAAACCCAGATTGAGTTTGAGCGTCTGAAAGTGATTCAGCTAGCTCAAGCGATTCTCGAATCAGGGCGGGGAACATCGGAATTGTACAAACTCCACGCTAACCCCTACGGCATGAAATATCGCCCGGAAATGGCGCAGGTTGCGACTCCCGTCGAGTACACGGCAAGTGATGGTACAGATATCTATTGCAAGTTTGCCAATCTAGAAAATACGGTTAAAGGTTATTGGGTATTTATCGATCGCGCCCCCTACCAAGGTTGGCGACAAAACAACAGCACCCCCGAAGCTTTTATCCGATTTATCGCTTATGCGGGATACATCGGCGGGCCGTTTGACGGTAGCGAAAAAGACAAGGCGCTGAAGGAAGAATACATCGCCAAGGTGTTGCGTCTGGTTTTGGAAGCTCGCCAACTCCTGGAGAAATACCGCATTTGGCGTGCTAAAGGGGTGATGCTGGAAGTCGGTCACGGTCAAGGCGATCCGGGAGTGCCCGGGGTGAATGGCGTCTCGGAGTACGATTTAAACTTCATTGCGGCTCGCGCTGCCAAGGCAACAATTGATGCGGCGGGTGTTCCCTGTGTAATTACGGATGCGGCAGGCAGTCTTTATAACATAGGTAAGCTGGCGGCGGGTCACGATGTGTTCTGTTCGATCCACCACAACAGCGCCACCAGCAGCGCCCAAGGGGCAGAAGTCTTGGTGCATCGCACGAAAACCGATCCGGCGGACTTGCGGTTATCGGCGATTATGAGTGCAGAGATTGCTAAAGAATTGAGTATACGCGATCGCATTGCGGGAGGTCGAGATCCGCGTCAGTCTTTGGAAATCTTAAGCGGCGCAGAAGATACCAACGTCCGCGTTTCTGTCCTGGCGCTGCTGTATTTTATCAGCGTCCGCGTGCCTAACGCCAGAGATTGGAGTAGGCGCGGCGGACAGGCGGTTGGTAGAGCAATTTTAAAATGGCTGCGGGAAACAGCAGGTTGATAATTGTTTTCTGCTTGCGTTGGGATTTTGATAAGTTGCGTTTCAATCCCTAATAGGGATTTGAATTAGTTGCAACTTAGGGCAGCTTGGGAAGAAGCCGGGTGGAAAGCGGCAGGTTTCAATCCCTAATAGGGATTTGAATTAGTTGCAACGCCGCCGCCCTCGTAAATGAACGCGGCAAACCCCAGTGTTTCAATCCCTAATAGGGATTTGAATTAGTTGCAACGGTCTCTCTCATTCAGCAATAGAACGTCAACGGTTGTTTCAATCCCTAATAGGGATTTGAATTAGTTGCAACCGTGCCTCCAGCAATTTTCGGGTTGTGTACAAAAGTTTCAATCCCTAATAGGGATTTGAATTAGTTGCAACCCTGTAGCGCAAGCGTCGGACGCAACTTCATCGAAGTTTCAATCCCTAATAGGGATTTGAATTAGTTGCAACACTTATCCCATTCACTCATGCTGCTGTCAATATTTGTTTCAATCCCTAATAGGGATTTGAATTAGTTGCAACGAGTTGACGTTACTGAGGGGGAATGCCTATCCGCGTTTCAATCCCTAATAGGGATTTGAATTAGTTGCAACGCCTCTGTCCCAGATAAATCCTTAGTCGCATAAAGTTTCAATCCCTAATAGGGATTTGAATTAGTTGCAACTAAGTTTCAGGGTGTATGCACCCTGAAAAACGTGTTTCAATCCCTAATAGGGATTTGAATTAGTTGCAACCGCAGCTGGCGGCACAGGGAGGATTCTCCGACGTGGTTTCAATCCCTAATAGGGATTTGAATTAGTTGCAACCCAAGTCTCTTCCTCCCGTTCAGCGGGTATTAGTTTCAATCCCTAATAGGGATTTGAATTAGTTGCAACAAACGAGAGCAAATACCAGGTTGGTGAATACATTTGTTTCAATCCCTAATAGGGATTTGAATTAGTTGCAACAAACCGAATTTTCGTCCATCTCTACACACAGCGGCGTTTCAATCCCTAATAGGGATTTGAATTAGTTGCAACCCTCGCAGGTGTAGGCGACAACCTGAGTGCCCTCAGTAGTTTCAATCCCTAATAGGGATTTGAATTAGTTGCAACATTTTCCAGCTAGTTCGTCGACCAGATTGAGGAGTTTCAATCCCTAATAGGGATTTGAATTAGTTGCAACACAACTGCTCCGCTACGTATCTCCGATTCTCCTGTGCGTGGTTTCAATCCCTAATAGGGATTTGAATTAGTTGCAACCCAAGTCTCTTCCTCCCGTTCAGCGGGTATTAGTTTCAATCCCTAATAGGGATTTGAATTAGTTGCAACAAACGAGAGCAAATACCAGGTTGGTGAATACATTTGTTTCAATCCCTAATAGGGATTTGAATTAGTTGCAACAAACCGAATTTTCGTCCATCTCTACACACAGCGGCGTTTCAATCCCTAATAGGGATTTGAATTAGTTGCAACCCTCGCAGGTGTAGGCGACAACCTGAGTGCCCTCAGTAGTTTCAATCCCTAATAGGGATTTGAATTAGTTGCAACATTTTCCAGCTAGTTCGTCGACCAGATTGAGGAGTTTCAATCCCTAATAGGGATTTGAATTAGTTGCAACATTTTCTAGCTGGATTCCAAGGTGCAATTTGAGTTGGGTTTCAATCCCTAATAGGGATTTGAATTAGTTGCAACTGCGTGGGTTTGGGTTTTTTCGAGGTGCCATTTTAGCGTTTCAATCCCTAATAGGGATTTGAATTAGTTGCAACCGAAGGCCAAACGCAGAAACCCGGCAGGGAAGGGAAGGTTTCAATCCCTAATAGGGATTTGAATTAGTTGCAACTACTGGGACAACCACCGCCCCGTTTGACAACTCGTTTCAATCCCTAATAGGGATTTGAATTAGTTGCAACCAGATCCGGGTGGGAAGAGGAGTACCCTTCCTACGAAAGTTTCAATCCCTAATAGGGATTTGAATTAGTTGCAACCCCTACGCTTATTTTTCCACTCTTCCTTGCACTGTTTCAATCCCTAATAGGGATTTGAATTAGTTGCAACCGGCTGGCGAGAACGCAAAATCAGGTGACAATAGTGTTTCAATCCCTAATAGGGATTTGAATTAGTTGCAACCCTCCGCGGCTACGTTAGTCAGATGAACGAGTTAGGTTTCAATCCCTAATAGGGATTTGAATTAGTTGCAACAGACGGTGACAATAGTGACAATGGTGACAATCTCTGGTTTCAATCCCTAATAGGGATTTGAATTAGTTGCAACCAAAACGTCCCATCAGAACGCGAAGCGACTGGAAAGTTTCAATCCCTAATAGGGATTTGAATTAGTTGCAACTCGGAGCCGCCCCTGCCACTGCGCCACCCATTGAGTTTCAATCCCTAATAGGGATTTGAATTAGTTGCAACGAAGCCTCCCCACCCCTGGAGGTTTCCATATGTGTAGTTTCAATCCCTAATAGGGATTTGAATTAGTTGCAACCCTCCGCGGCTACGTTAGTCAGATGAACGAGTTAGGTTTCAATCCCTAATAGGGATTTGAATTAGTTGCAACAGACGGTGACAATAGTGACAATGGTGACAATCTCTGGTTTCAATCCCTAATAGGGATTTGAATTAGTTGCAACCAAAACGTCCCATCAGAACGCGAAGCGACTGGAAAGTTTCAATCCCTAATAGGGATTTGAATTAGTTGCAACTCGGAGCCGCCCCTGCCACTGCGCCACCCATTGAGTTTCAATCCCTAATAGGGATTTGAATTAGTTGCAACGAAGCCTCCCCACCCCTGGAGGTTTCCATATGTGTAGTTTCAATCCCTAATAGGGATTTGAATTAGTTGCAACACAGACAGCATAGCGATAGGTTAGGCTTATCTATTGTTTCAATCCCTAATAGGGATTTGAATTAGTTGCAACAAGATACGAGAGTCGCAACAGAATCTGCGAATAAGTTTCAATCCCTAATAGGGATTTGAATTAGTTGCAACTGCTGGGGACAAATTTCTTGCGTCTCCCGACTTTGTTTCAATCCCTAATAGGGATTTGAATTAGTTGCAACCCAACGTGGGAGCGTCAAACGCCGTGGTGTTGACGGCAAGTTTCAATCCCTAATAGGGATTTGAATTAGTTGCAACACTCGTTAACTCGTCGGTAGCAACCTTGTTCAAGGGGTTTCAATCCCTAATAGGGATTTGAATTAGTTGCAACAATTGGGAATAGAGATGCGCTGTCTGTCACAAATGTTTCAATCCCTAATAGGGATTTGAATTAGTTGCAACGCAACCTCGCTGCCTTCCTCCTGGGGCAGCTAGCTTCGCGTTTCAATCCCTAATAGGGATTTGAATTAGTTGCAACGGATTTCCGCCGGTGTTTAGGTAGCCGTGATTGATGTTTCAATCCCTAATAGGGATTTGAATTAGTTGCAACGCAAATGGGTGTACCTACATAAAGGATTAAGCAAGTTTCAATCCCTAATAGGGATTTGAATTAGTTGCAACATTTTTCGCCCTTATATATTTGGCGCTCGTTATTCCCGTTTCAATCCCTAATAGGGATTTGAATTAGTTGCAACTCGAAACCCTTCCTGGGTCAGTGCTTTGGAGAGCAACCGTTTCAATCCCTAATAGGGATTTGAATTAGTTGCAACCCTGCTCCTCGCCCCTGGACATCTCCAGTATGCTTTCAGTTTCAATCCCTAATAGGGATTTGAATTAGTTGCAACTTGATTCCCAGCTTCTGTTGCGGTTCTCGTGTCCTCCAAGTTTCAATCCCTAATAGGGATTTGAATTAGTTGCAACAATGAGCTTTTTTTTCAGGTTGCTACCAAGATAGGCGTTTCAATCCCTAATAGGGATTTGAATTAGTTGCAACTAGGTTACAATCCTATGTAAGGCGTTGCTATCGGGTTGCGTTTCAATCCCTAATAGGGATTTGAATTAGTTGCAACGATGCTTATGCAACACGCACAGGTGTTTTTATTTATGGTTTCAATCCCTAATAGGGATTTGAATTAGTTGCAACCCTCCAGCAATAGAGAAAGAATCTTTCGACGTCAGTTTCAATCCCTAATAGGGATTTGAATTAGTTGCAACCGTGCAACAGAAAAAGGACTGGAAATGGACTATGACGTTTCAATCCCTAATAGGGATTTGAATTAGTTGCAACCAGAGCCGTTATCATCGGACGCCCTGTGCGGCGAAACGTTTCAATCCCTAATAGGGATTTGAATTAGTTGCAACGATTTACGCAATCTTCCCCGGTCAGTTGCCGAGCATGAAGTTTCAATCCCTAATAGGGATTTGAATTAGTTGCAACATGCCAGGAATGGTACGCTCCTTTAATTCCGCTTGGTTTCAATCCCTAATAGGGATTTTGATTAGTTGCAACATTTGTGATGCGGCTTTAGTGGATATTTGTGGAAGGTTTCAATCCCTAATAGGGATTTTGATTAGTTGCAACCCTCCCAACACTGCGCCAATTAGCCGAAGAAGTCTGCGGTTTCAATCCCTAATAGGGATTTTGATTAGTTGCAACATCCGATGCAGATTGAACACGTCAGGCGAACATGGTTTCAATCCCTAATAGGGATTTTGATTAGTTGCAACTGTTTGTGTTCGGGCTTTATTTCCCTTACTCTTTTATAATGTTTCAATCCCTAATAGGGATTTTGATTAGTTGCAACTTGTAGCTCCAACAGCTGTGTCGACCTATAAAAAGTTTCAATCCCTAATAGGGATTTTGATTAGTTGCAACATCGCAGAGCAAACGCTCTGTGCCATTTGCCCAAAGTTTCAATCCCTAATAGGGATTTTGATTAGTTGCAACCAAGTGAGTTCAGCTTTCTGTAAACACTATTTAAGTTTCAATCCCTAATAGGGATTTTGATTAGTTGCAACTTTGAGGCCGAATCCCTGCAAAGGAAAGAAGCTTACGTTTCAATCCCTAATAGGGATTTTGATTAGTTGCAACTTACCTGCCAGTAAGCCAGGAGGGGTGGAATCTCGTTTCAATCCCTAATAGGGATTTTGATTAGTTGCAACCCAAATGTCCGGATTAATCGTTGAAGGAATTTAGATGTTTCAATCCCTAATAGGGATTTTGATTAGTTGCAACAAAAGTCTCCGGATACAATGGCGAATACCCATCGAACGAAGTTTCAATCCCTAATAGGGATTTTGATTAGTTGCAACCCATACAGCCTCACTGTTGTTTGTTTGTTTGAACGTTTCAATCCCTAATAGGGATTTTGATTAGTTGCAACTCTATCGTCAACCAGGTAGTTTGTATGTACGACAAGTTTCAATCCCTAATAGGGATTTTGATTAGTTGCAACGTTCGACGAATCCCTCCACTCCACAAAAAACCCTGTTTCAATCCCTAATAGGGATTTTGATTAGTTGCAACGTGAATAGCCGTCTTCAATGCTCCTAGACTTTGCAGGTTTCAATCCCTAATAGGGATTTTGATTAGTTGCAACCAGTGAGATTGAGGTGAATATGTAGAACCTGCGGGTTTCAATCCCTAATAGGGATTTTGATTAGTTGCAACATTTCGGCAGGTAAGAGATGCTCTTGTCCAGGGGAGTTTCAATCCCTAATAGGGATTTTGATTAGTTGCAACTCTACAGGTGCGGTTGTAGCTGAAGTAGAGAGTTTCAATCCCTAATAGGGATTTTGATTAGTTGCAACGCACAAAAAGTTAAGGAGCGCGCTTTTCAGGATGGTTTCAATCCCTAATAGGGATTTTGATTAGTTGCAACGAAAGAGGCAACACTCCTGGACGCCAGTGGACTAACGTTTCAATCCCTAATAGGGATTTTGATTAGTTGCAACTCCTGGGGGACAGGGTGGTAGTGGAAGGAAGGCTGTTTCAATCCCTAATAGGGATTTTGATTAGTTGCAACTATGCGTTTGACACTGGCAGGTTTTCCTGCGTAAAGTTTCAATCCCTAATAGGGATTTTGATTAGTTGCAACATTAGCCGCGGTTAAGCAAGCAGCCCTGGAAGAGGGTTTCAATCCCTAATAGGGATTTTGATTAGTTGCAACCCCAACAGCCAGCGGTGTTGGAAGGGAACCTCCAGTGTTTCAATCCCTAATAGGGATTTTGATTAGTTGCAACAGACGCAGAAACCCCAGGCGCCGAACATCACAAAAGAGTTTCAATCCCTAATAGGGATTTTGATTAGTTGCAACCAGGAATTGCTTCCATGGTCGCTTATGCGCATGAGCGTTTCAATCCCTAATAGGGATTTTGATTAGTTGCAACGCGCATCTTCTCTAGTTTTATGGCACCTTGTTGTGTTTCAATCCCTAATAGGGATTTTGATTAGTTGCAACTGTTTAGCGCTGAAAAGCTTACTGTATTTAGCTTTCGAGGTTCAGTTCCGAGGATCGCTAGTTGAAGTACCATTTCAGGGTTTGGCTGGCGAAGCTCACCTAATAATAGTATCGCTAAAACCCAAGCCAGTCAAGCATTTGGAGAATTCCGAGGCTCGTTTTTGGCAGCGAGGGAAGTCAAAGCTTTGCCGGGTGGGAGTTTCAGACAAAAAATTTAATTCCCCGTTTCCTACACCTACCGATCCTCGGCTTTTAGGCAAAAAACACCGTCGTATCCAGAAGTTGCTCGCCGCCGATGCGCTCAACCTTACCTTGACAGCAGGCGCAGAGAAATAGAAACGCATATCCGGGGTGGTGTTGGAAGGTGGCGGTGTAGACCTTACCTTGACAGCAGGCGCAGATAAAATAGAAATGGATGCTGTCTTCATCGGGTTTAATCAGTTTGCTCAGGCGTGCCTTTAATTTAGCATACTGAGTTGGCTTCTGTTCGCACTCAAACAGGGAATACTGCATCCATCCATAAGAGTTGAGCGCTTTATCGACGATCTTTCAAATGAGTATCAAAAAATTTCAGCATCATATCGATATATTTGGGGGCAAAATATTCGCCTTTATCTCCACCAAAATAATGGCCTCGTTTTGGTTCTTGAATAAAAGTAACCTCAACACCTTTCGCTTGCAAAGCTTTCACTAATAACTCACTTTGACTTAAGGGGACAATATCATCTAAGGCACCATGAGCAATTAAAAAGGGCGGATCTTGGGTATCAATATGAGTAATAGGGTTAGCCAAGGTTGCTAATTTAAGCTTTTTGGATACCGCGCCGCCTAGCAATCGATTTGTCACCTTTGTATAATGATACCAAGGTCGTTGTTTGTATTTTTCAAGAGCAGGTGTATAAGGTTGCTCAAAAGCGGGGGGAACTTTGGTAAAATCTGTTGGCCCATAGAAGTTAACAACGGCTTGGATTCGGCTAGAAAATTGGGGATTTTTGGGATTTCCTTCCAGTTCTTTGACCCCCGCTGAGGTTGCTAATAAAGCACTCAAATGACCCCCGGCAGATTCACCCCAAGCTCCAATTTTATCCTGGTTTAAATTATATCGATCGGCATTTTGTTTTAACCAGCGAACGGCGGTTTTAACGTCTTGGATTTGAGCGGGAAAAAGTGCGCGATCGCTGAATCTATAGTTAATACAAGCTAAGGCATATCCTCGCCCCATAAATTTCTGCATTCCTTGCCGTTTTTGAATGTTTTTTAGACATAAATCCTTACTTCCTGCCACCCACCCGCCCCCGTGTATATAAATCAGAACGGGCAAGGGTTGAGATGACTTTTCCTCAGGTACAAACAAATCTAAAAGAAGTTTTTGTTTTCCTTGTTTAGTTTCATAGCTGCTATATTCAAGGTCTTTGTAGGTGGCGATTTTGGTTGGGCGATCGCATCCAGAAACCAATAATAAAATAGCTAACCCTAAATTGAACAAGCAAGAATGTTTTGAAATCATAGAAGAAAGTAAGTGCTAATGGCTAATTGCTAATTGTCAGGACTTACGCAGTGGATGGTGCGTTGCGCTATCGAAGAGAGCACCCTACATATAGGATGGTGCCGGACTCTGCTGGCAGAGAGTACCCTACATATAGAAACTTTGCGTAAGTCCCGATTATATTTTTACCATTAGCGATTAGTCATTAGCAACTCTTTTGCTAACCAACAACAGCACGGGAATTGCAGCGAGTTGCATCGCGATGGAAAAGACGATGACAAAGTTAATTTCAACATCGTAAAAAAGTCCCATTACAGCACTGCCTAAAAACCAAGCGACGCCGTAACCCGTATTAAAAATGGCAAAAGCAGAACCTCTTCTATCCATCGGCACCATTCCCGCTACTGCTGCTTTCATGATAGATTCTTGCGCTCCCATTCCGATACCCCATAAGGTCATTCCTAGTACAGCCATCGGCAAGTTGCCTAAGAAGACTAAAGGGGCAAATAAAGCAGAAATTAGGGCAGCGATCGCTAGCACAGATATGCCTTTTGTGTCAAACATTTTGCCGCAGATTAGGGCGGCGATCGCATCGACTCCCATCGCCAAAGCATACAGTAAAGGAATCTGAGTTTCAGGAATAACTGCACTTTTTTGCAAGTGAAAAGCAATCAAGGGAAAATCTGCATAACCCGCTGCAATTAATGCTACCGCACCTAAATAAATCCAATAGATGGGAGGGAGTCCTTCCCCTTTTAATTCAATCTTGGTGGTTTCAAATTCATGGGGATTGGGATAAACTCGCGACAGCACCACAAGTACTATTAAACCAACTATCGCCGGGATTGCCAAAATCGCAAAACCCCCCCGATATCCTTGTTGGAAAAATAGCATTGCTGCTACAGCTAATGGCCCCATTGTTGCACCAAGTTGATCCAACGCTTCGTGCAGTCCAAAACCAAAACCCCGTCCTACTCTGATTGCTGCATGGGAAAGCAATACATCGCGGGGAGGGGTGCGAATCGCTTTTCCCGTGCGTTCTGCTATCATCAATCCGGCGGCAATTTCCCACCTTCCTGCTAATGCTAAAAGCGGTACGACGGCGGTATTTATGAAATAACCTAATGTGGTAATTGCCCAATATTTGCCAGTTTTGTCGCTCAGATAACCGATAACTATACGCAACCCATACCCAATTAACTCACCCAAGCCTGCTACCAGCCCCACGACAGCCCCGCTAGCGCCCAAAACCCCTAAATAAGCCCCCGTGATGCTTCGCGCGCCTTCGTAGGTCATATCGGCGCAAAGGCTGACAATTCCTAGAAAGATGACAAATTTTAGGGCTGAAGAGCGGGAATTAGTGGTTGTTTTTGTCATAGTTTTTAGCACGCTCCTATCATAAGTATGACTGACGCAAAGAAACCGGGTTTCTCTGAAAAATCTTTGCTTTGGAAATCAAAGATATACACAGGAACCCGGTTTCTAGGATCGTCCTGCATAAGTTTTGATAAGTTTGTAGTGAGGACTTCAGTCGTCATTGACAACAGCAGAACTAAAGTCCTGAATACAAACGGAATGAATTGGTCTGGAATCGGACATCAAAAACAACTTTAACGGATGAAGTTGAATTAACCAAGGAAACTCACGTTCTTTTAAAATCTCCCATTTTTCTTTAAAAACTTCGGCTTGCAGGTGGTAATCTTGGGGACTTTTGGGTAAAGAATTCAACTTCAGATATAAAGTGATGCGGTGCTGGGTTTCGCTTGTTTGAACCAACCAACAGGGAAAGGTGTTTTCCCTGATTGGAGAGTTGGTAAAAATTAATTGGTGGGCGCGAATACCAATGTAGGAAAGCGCTTCTGGAATTGGTTCAACAACCTGCAAGTCGCAGTCCCAATCAATTGCTTCTACACGCCCAGATGGGGTAACTTTAGCGCGAGAAAAGTTTTTGCATCCGGTCAATTGTGCGACGCGGAATGTGTGAGGATGCTCGAAAATGTTTTGTTTCGCGTCGGATGCGATCGCCACCCCGTTATCCACCACCAACAAGTTCTCGCACACCCGATACGCTTCCTCTAAATTGTGCGTCACAAACAACGTCACGCCGGGATAATTATCTAATACAGAAATCAATTGCATCTCCAATTGACTCCGCAAATAAGTATCGAGTGCGGAAAAGGGTTCATCTAACAATAAAACTTCCGGTTCGCTAGCTAAAGTACGCGCCAAAGCTACCCGCTGTTGTTCTCCGCCAGAGAGTTGATGCGGGTAGCGATCGCTAAACCCCTGCAATTGTACCTTCGCCAGTTGCGCTTCTACCTGCTGCTTAATCGCATTCTTAGAAGTCCCCTTGGGTAAACCAAAGGCGATATTTTGCGCCACGGTTAGATGGGGGAACAAAGCATAATTCTGAAACAAGAAACCAACGCGGCGAGATCTAGGCGGTAAATTAATCCCTGCTTCAGAATCAAACAACACCCGCCCATTTAACACTATTCGCCCTTTATCCGGCGTTTCAATCCCCGCGATGCAGCGCAGAATCGTGCTTTTCCCCGATCCAGATGCGCCCAGTAGTCCTAGCGGGAGATCGCTACTACTAAAAGCCACATTTAACTTAAAATCATTCAGTTGCTTTTCAATATCTACAAATAGTCCAGAATTGGTAATTGGTAATTGGTAATTGGTAATTGGTAATTGATTCTTTTCCTCTGCTCCCCTGCTCCTCTGCTCCCCTGCTCCTCTGCTCCCCTCCCTCCCTGCTTTCTTGTCTACCCAAAAATTAACCGCAGTAATTGCAGAAAGAGTAATTCCTACAATTAGTAACACCCATATCCAAGCTTCATGCACCGCCCCCCCTTCTACTGCGAAATAAATCGCCATCGGGAGAGTCTGAGTTTCTCCGGGAATATTCCCCGCTAACATTAACGTCGCGCCAAATTCACCCAAAGCACGACAAAAAGCGAGAATGCTTCCCGCCACAAGACCCGGTAAAGCTAAAGGCAAACTAATCCGCCAAAAAACCGTTCCGTCAGTAGCACCTAAAGTTTTCGCCGCTCGCAAAAGATTGCCATCAATTTGTTCAAAAGCTCCCAATGCAGTGCGATACATCAAAGGAAAAGCGACAACTGTAGCCGTAATTACAGCCGCATACCAAGTAAAAACAATATTGATATTTAGTTCCAGCAATAGTTTTCCAAAAGGGCCATTTTTCCCAAACAACAAAAGCAATAAAAAACCCACAACCGTGGGCGGTAAAATCAAGGGAGCGACAAAAATTCCTTCTATTAAAGATTTCGCTTTACCTCGATATCCCCACATCCAATAAGCGGCGGCTATCCCCAAAAAGAAAGTCATCAAGGTAGCTAGAGAAGCCGTTTTTAAAGAAATCCATAATGGGGAAAAATCTTGAGGTATTTGCATAACTTTACTTCAATTATTCATAGTTATCCTCTTCGCACCAAGCTTATCAGATTTTACTAATTCCTGCAATTTGGAATCACCCATCTATAGAGGTAAAGCAGGGGCATGAGGTACACCGAAGGTTTGTGTAGCGGCACCCTTAAGGGTGCCGCTACACAAACGAAGCCTTAAGGCTTTTCTTCAGTCGCTTGCAATCCAATTGTAAAATGCCGTCTCCCTACAGGCAGAAATTTATTTTTGGACTTATTTCTGGACACCAATCCCTGCATCCGCGTCAAAAATCCGGATTAATAATTCTTCGCCGTCGCCTTAAGCAAATCGAACTCAAATCGCTTTGACATACTTGCCTCGCCATAAATATTAAAAGTAATCGTCGGTTCATCTCCAACTGCTTCAATACTGTGAATCGCATCGGGAGTGAAACTAATAATATCTCCTTCTTTTAAAATCTTTTCTCCCACTCGGTCAATTTTAGCCGGAAAATCCGGATGATTCGTGCGCCGCCAAAAAGTATTTTTTTCCTGTCCTTTCATCACCGCCACGACTCCCCAAGTGCCGTGATTGTGAATTGGAGATACGCTTCCTGGCGACAAGGTTACCGTTTGCACCGTTAAAGGATAACCGATTTCATCGTATAAAATCATCACCGAAACTCCGGTTTCGGGGTCAGGTTTTAGATATTGAGTTTGCACCCAGTAAGAATTCAAGACTAGCTGGCGGACTAACTTGCGAATTGCTGGTAAGCAAATGGTTTCATCGATTGCTTGATTCAGGATATCTTCTTCGTTAGCTATCAACTGATTCAAGACATCTTCCACCTCGGTTAGAAAGCGGTAAAATCGATAATTATCCCGGATTAATTCCCAGGGTCTAACCGATTCGCAGGGTTGACATTTTCCGTCATCTGTTACTAGCCAATCCTGACCTTTCATAAATATTTGCACCTCTAACTCGCCATACCAAATCCGTATTTTTCAAAGATGCTGCTAGCGCGGCGATCGCTTGCCAAAAATTGCGCGTATTCTCTCGCTGCCGCCGCATTTCGACTCGCACTCAGCACCGCCATCGGATAAACAACGGGAGAATGTAAGTTTTGAGCTGCTGTTTCCACCACTCTTACCCGATCTGATAATCTGGCATCTGTAGCGTATACAACACCTGCATCTGCATTGCCGCTTTCCACCGCAGCTAGAACATTACGGACGCTATTACCTAGTACAAATTTTGGTCTGACTTGTTCTAAAATCCCCAAATTCCTCAAGATTTCTTCAGCATATTGTCCGGCGGGTACGGTTCGGGGTTCGCCAATCGCAATTCTCCTGACGTTAGCCGCCGTTAAGCCGCGAAAATTGGCGATTCCCGTCGAATTTTTCGGCACAATCAAAACAACGCGGTTCGTTAGCAAATTGCGCCGCGTACCTTGTAGTAACAGATTCTTTTGCTGCAATGCATCCATTTGCTTATTAGCAGCCGAAATAAAAATATCTGCGGGTGCGCCGTTTTCAATTTGTTGCTGCAAAGCACCCGACGCGCCGAAGTTATATCGAATCGTCACATTTGGTTTTGCTTGTCGATAAACGGGTGCAATTTCTTCCAGGGTTTCTTTTAAACTGGCAGCAGCAGATACCAGCACAGTCGGGTTAGTTTGTGCCGCTACAGGCGATGGAGTTATTAACTTGATGCCGATTGCTAAAATCAAAGCAGTAAATATCCAGCCTAAAAAAGCAAGAAGGCGTTTTTTTGTCATTTTAGTCACAAAAAATAGTTAAACTTTGTGCGTGCGTCCCTTGCGCGTGCGGTCGGCATATCGCTACTGACCCCGCCCTGGTTGGTATGATGTTACCAACCAAATTAGAGTACCATACCAACTTAGTTGGTAAATAGCTATGCCGAGAAAAAGTCAAGGATGGATTACATTTCAGTCCTCCCCAGAGGAACAAATGATTTTAGAACAGTATTGCCAAAAGTCTCAACGCTCAAAAACCGAGGTACTGCGGGAGCTAATTCGCAATTTGGATCGGCAGTGGGAGGAAGCATCCGAGCAACTTCCTGATGCGGGTGAAACAAAACCCACACCCGAAATATTAAAGAATCACCAGTGGGAGGAAGCATCCGAGCAACTTCCCGATGCGGGTGAAACAAAACCCGCACCTGGGGTATTAAACCATCACCTTCTAAGCATCAGCGCCCGAAACACGCTCTGGGGTAAGGTGAAACAGGTGGTGCTGGGAGATATCAATGCAGAAGTTATTGTGGAGATTGCGCCTTTTGTGGAAATTGTAGCGGTGATTACAAAATCTTCAGTGCAGCGGTTCGCAGTCAGTCCTCAAAAGGAAGTTTGCGTGGTGATTAAGTCTTCTGATGTGATGATTGCCGTCGAAATGTAATTAAAGCTACAAATTTTTATAGGTTTTGGCTAATAGAGTAAAACCTGCTACGATTACTCAGATAGAAATTTTGCATGATGAGGAGTAGGTATGAAAATTAGCGCTCGTAATGCCCTCAAAGGTACAGTCAAGAAAGTGACGCCCGGTTCTGTCAATACTGAAGTCACCATAGAAATTGCGCCCGGAGTTGAAGTCGTTAGCATCATCACTAAAGCTTCAGCAGATCAAATGGGAATTGCAGAAGGCGCAGAGGTTTTCGCAGTCATCAAGTCATCTGACGTGATGGTTGCAGTCGATTAATAACGCTTTGTTTCGAGTGTAGTTTTTTAGCAATAGCTGAAACTACACTCTGGTTATTTAGTATGGGTAAGACGGACGCAAATCGCACGCGCCATTGCTTGGTCGAGTTCCCAGCGGCGATGTCCATCTGTGATGATGAAGGTGTGCGATTGGGCGAAGCGGATCGCCCTTTGGGCGAATCGCATCTCTAAAATTATCGCCATTCCGGGTTTAATTCCCATGGCAGTAAGTTTCTTAATAGTTGTTTCGTCCGTATTGCTAAAGCGAGTCACAATCCCTTGCTCTCCAGGATTGAGTAACTCTAGCGAGGAAAGACAAACCGTAAAACCTTGAGTTAACATTTAGAACGCTCCTTTTCGGCAACTATTGCCACTCCTGACCAACAGTAAACTCTTGGTTTAATTATGAAAGATAATCTCAACTTAACCTGTCTATTAAGATACAGTTTTGCTAGAAATTTGCAACTGTTTTGACGATTAGTTATTTATGTTTATTTTTGTATATAAGTAAAAAAAACATGTAATCAGCCCCTGAAGTAAGTTATATCATGTCAGGCGCGCCAAGTTGTGCATAATGAATGGTGTTGTAGGGGCGGGTTTTACGAGAGATATTTGCCAGAAGCGCAATGGGTAAATAAACCCGCCCCTCTTATGCAACCGGATAGGACGCAATCTAAATTGAATAACCCGCTTAATCTTCCTGAGTTGCGATCCAGTGTAACTCCAACCAAAAGCGGGAATCTTCCTGCTTAATCTTCGACATGGGGTCGCGTAACAGATGCGTAGCATTGACAATAACTACATCCATTAGTCCCATGTTTTCTGCTACTTCTCTGAGTATCCCTCGCTGTACTTGTAAAGCAGGGCATAGGTAGCTAGGGCTATAAACAACAATGTAGTGAAGGCGTCTGCCAAGTCGTTTGACGTAAAACTCGACAACCTTAACATAACATCGGTGCAGCTGCCTTCCGACTCGCGGGTAAATGCGATCGACGACTTGCGTGAATTCTTTTGCTAGCTGTTCTTCGCTAATCATCATTATGAAACCTTTTCCTGTATCATAGGACACTATTTTTAATTTACCATATATTTTAGTTAATAATTATTGCGTTCGTAGTCAGGAATTTAGTCGTTATTTTGGCAAGCAATCTAATAATTAAAATAAAAAAATCCCTACTAGAAGCTGTAGCAGTTTATCAAGCTACGACTCCTATAGGGATATAAGACCAGCCATTTAAATCAAAAAATTGGAACAGTGAATGCTTTATACAAGATAAGCTTCTTGGTGAGTGCGAATCGTCACATCAGAGCGAGGATAAGTAACGCAAAGCAGAGCAAATCCCTTAGCCATTTGCTCCTCATCCAGGAAATTTTGATCGGATTGATCGATTTCCCCTTCAACAACTTTACCGACGCAGCTGGAACAAGAACCCGAACGACAAGACGATGGTAAATCGATATCTGCTTCCTCAGCAGCATCAAAGATATAAGTATCTTCAGGAACATCAATTACAACATCGAGATTACGCTTTTTATTTTGCAGGCGCACTTTGTAAGTTGTAGTCATTGTTGTATCCTCCAACAAAATTACGTGTTCTTTTACAAAAACAGTCACTTGTGTAGGGGCGGATTTTACCAACCATCTATTGTTATCAAACCGCCCCGTCAGTTGTCCTTAACTAACTGCAAGGCACACCTGCGGGCGTGCAATCTCCTACTTTAAAGGACTTGCCACAGCCACAGGTATCAGTTGCATTCGGGTTGGTAAACTTAAATCCTGACTCGACTAACCCATCCACAAAATCGATTACCATGCCTTCGATTAAGGGTGCGCTTTCGCGGTCAATAAAAAACAGCACTTTATCTTCATTTTCAACCACCAAATCATCAGGTTTTGGAGTGCTAGTTATTTCCATTTTGTATTCGTAACCGCTGCAACCCCCATCAGCTACTGCCAGTCTTACACCCTTTTGCGTTCCATCTTGATTGCTACTGCCGCGCAGGAAGGTGCGAATACGAAATGCTGCAACTTCAGTTAACTTAACAGTCATGAATCCTCCTAAATTTGGTGATTGGTGATTGGTGATTGCTAATGGCTAATTGCTAATTGCTAATTGCTAATTGCTGAATGCAATTTTGTGAGCTGGATGGCTGCTAAACTTTTACTATTAGCCATTAGCCATTAGCCATGAGCCATTAGCCATTAGCCATTAGCCATTAGCCATTACTGATTTCCACAAACAGGACAATGCGGGTCGTGATAAGGGCGACGTTTGGCAAATTCCAGCGTTCCCAAATCCATTGTTAACAGTTGGGACAATAAAGGCTTTCCTAAACCAGTAATTACCTTAATTGCCTCTAAAGCTGTTAAAGTTGCCAGCGTTCCAGAAACTGCTCCTAACACTCCGAAAGCGCGTCGATCCCACTCCGGTTTTTCTGGGAATAAACAAGATAAACAGGGAGTCTCACCGGGGATAATAGTTGTTAGGTAAGCCTCCATTCCGTTCATCGCTGCTTCTACCATTGGTTTGCGCCAACGCACGCAAGCAGCATTCAATAAATCTCTCTCCTCAAAGTTATGAGCGCAGTCAAGAGCGATATCTGCCTGCAACACTAAAGAATCAACATTTGATGCGGTGACATATTCAGGAATAGCCTCTATTTCCACATCGGGATTAATTGCAGAAAGCGTTTCCTTTGCCTTTAAAACTCTGGGTTTTCCCACCCAATCATCCGTCATCAAAATTTGCCGATTCATGTCATCCAGGCGCAAATCGCCACCCCTGACTAAAATCAGCCGCCCAACTCCCGCCACCGCCAAATATAGCGCCGCCGTACCGCCTAATCCCCCTACACCCGTGACTAAAACAGTCGCTTGGCGGAGTTTCCGCTGTGCTTCTTCACCAAAACCTGGAAGCATTATTTGGCGGTGGTAACGCTCTAATTCTGTGGGTGTAAAGTTTACCAATTCAATCCTCCTCGTTAGTCAGTGTTGTAGGTGGAAAGAAACCGGGTTTCTCTGAAAAATCGTTGAGCAAGGAAACTAGAGATCTAGGTCGAAACAAAGGTGATGGCGTCGCCGCACCCTGAAGGAATGAGAACTAATCAATTTTGATGTCTGAGAGCATCACGACGTTTTTGGGTTTGTCGTTAAACACCTTGAACAGTTTTTGCTCTACCGCATTTGAACTCAAGAACAAGTTATAAGCACTTTGGAGAGCTTCGCTGTACTTGACCACCTTTTCCGCTTCAGTTATATCTGGAAAAGTTTCATCAATCTCAGTCATATACTGAGAAAATTTCTTCAATATGTGCAAGCGGTTGACATTCACAACCTGCTGATCGAAAGGGAGGTTAAAAAAGAGAAAATAGTCTTCAGCATCAGATATTTTTTTGAGATCGGCTAAAGTCTGTGTCATTTGGCTTGCTCCTGTGCTTTTAACTGTTTTTTCAGCTCGTCTAACTCGCTAAATAGTTCGTAAGTTCTGCCTGCTACCTCCATAATTTTGTCGAAATCTGTTGGCAGTCCCTCAGCTAAATCGTGAAGCTCCATTTTGAGTTGACCGCCTTTGCTGTTGAGGCGTTTAATTTTTGCTTTTAAGTCCTCAATGGTTAGTTCGGTTGTTTGAACCATAAGTTTCTTCCTTGGTAATTGGTAATTGGTAATTGGTAATTGGTAATTGGGAAATTCCCATTACCCATTACCCTCGTTCCCACGGCTCTGCCTGGGAACGCCATTACCTAATGACTAAATCTTTGCTACGTCTCGATGGCGGGTAGCGAGTTCTACCGCAGATGTGACCAACTTTTCGCCTTCGGCTGCTAATTTTTCAAAAGAATCGAAGCCAAATCTTTGGGCATCGCGCAGAGTTCTGGCGGTGACTAAGAGGCGACCGGAAAATACTAATGCCCAGCCAAATCCTTCGTGACTCAAGTCAATTACGACTTGACAAAGTAATCCGGTTTCTTGCTCGACTCTAGCTGCAACTGCGCGATAAAACGACGCAACTCTTAACTTAGTCACCGGATCGACATCGCCATCAACAGAAATTTTCCGTTTCTGCTCTTTGCTGACAATAAATGGTTTGAGAACCAATTCATCCGACCAAGTCCGGAAAGTACCGTAGCCATCTTGAGCGCGCATTTGACGTGCCAATTCTTGCAGGTATGGCGTGGTTTTAACTAACTCTTCATTGGTCAGAGCAGTTTCTGTAGTCATTGTCTTTCCTTTGTTTTCCTGTATCTAGAGTGGGTTAGCGATCGCAAATGAAATTAGCCATTAGCCATTAGCCATTAGCCATTAACCATTAGCCATTAGCCATTAGCCATTAGCCATTAGCCATTAGCCATTAGCCATTAGCCATTAACCATTAGCCATTAGCCATTAACCATTAGCCATTAGCCATTAGCCATTAGCCATTAGCCATTAGCCATTAGCCATTAGCCATTAGCCATTAGCCATTAGCCATTAACCATTAGCCATTAGCCATTAGCCATTAACCATTAGCCATTAACCATTAGCCATTAGCAAACTGACTATTCATCCTCAAAATCTTCAAAGCTTTTTTCCTGCTGTTGCAAAACTTTTCGCAGCCAAGGTGGCGGATTTCCTTTCAGCGTAGTCACCAGATCTTCCAGGACTTCAGTAATCTCGTCGTCTTCTGTTTTTGACTTGACGGGAGTCACTTTCTTGCGAATTAGCCTCGCCGCTGCGCTGCCACCAATTGCGGCTACATAAACAATCGTGCAGTCAGATAAAGCTTCAATTTTGGGAACCAGTTTATCTTCGTTACCATCTTCGTCGAGTTTGCCATCAAACCCGATGGTTTCTAAGAATTGATAGCCCTCCGGCGACACGTCGTAAACTGCCATTTGTTTCGCCGATCCGAAATGGGCATTGATGTGAATCAGGTCTTGCGTAGCAAATGCAATTTTCATTGTTTCCCTCTTCTGCTACTTAGTTTAAGTCTCGCATGAAAAGTTGAAAATCTGGCAATTTTTAATGTTTATTTTTGATTTCTTCTTCCTCCAATAAAATATTGCCAATATTAAACAACAGCGCGGTTGTTCCTTTATAACCAACTGAGGAAAAGTGACCGTTACCCAGGCGATCGTAGATGGGCAATCCTCGCCGATAGAGAGGAATTCCCAATTTTTTACTCACCCGCGTGCCCTGGGAATTGGTAATCAGTAAATCCGCACCAACCGCCAATTGTTCTAAATCTTCTAAGTCGCCAATCTTGACAAATTCCGTAGGAACTTCTTGCAGAATTGGTGATTTTGTGGTAGTCACAGCCGCTTGAATTTCTGCTCCCATCTCTTGTAAAAAGCAGCTGGTTGCATACAACAAATCGGGTTCTAATGCGAGGGATATCTGCTTGCGACCGAAGTAGAAATGGGTGTCTAACATCGCATCTTGGAGTTGGGTACGCTGGCGGCGGTATTTTTCTGGGACGGGGCGATCGCTGACCAAAGACAGTCGCACCATCAACTCATCCACCGCACTCAATCCCGTTACTCTGGGAAACACCTGATATTCCGTTCCGAAGCGCTGCATCAGAACATCCGCCGCACCCCGCATACTTTCCCCCAGCGCCAGGGTAAACGCAGAAGCACCAACGCGCCGCAAGTCCTCTAAACTCGTCCCACCAGTCGTCGTGGCGCTGTAGTCCCCCTCGTTCAAGTGACCATCGAGGGAAAGCGACAGATCGGGGACGACAATTGGTTTAAGTCCAAATGCCTCGACAATCTCCTTAATTTCCTCCACATCCCCCGGCGAAAATGCCGAAGAAGGCAAAATTGTCACTTGATCTTCGATCAAATCTCCTGCTTCTGGAATTGTCTGCACAATGCTTTGAACAGCAGCAGCATATCCATCTTGCAAAGCACCCTTAAAATCCGGAGTAGAAACAAAGACAATCGGCAAATCTTGTAATTCTGGATAGCGCTGTTTGATCGTTTTGAGGATGCCTTGCATATCATCCCCGCGCGTTTCCGTTAACCCAGTCGTACAAAGTCCAATAATTTCTGGTTTCGCTTTCACTAACAAAGTCAAAAGCGCGGTTTGTACGTTATCTTCTCCCCCTAAAATTGTCGTAGTTTCGGTCATCGCGGTCGTACTTAAAGGAATCGCTTCCCGAAAGTGTCGCACCAACATAACTTTGGCAAACGCCGTGCAACCTTGGGAACCGTGAAACAACGGCATCGTTCCTTTTAAACCTAAGAAAGCTAACGCTGCACCCAGGGGTTGAGATTGCTTCAGGGGATTAACAGCAACGGATTTTGTGGGGGTGATTACAGTAGCCATAAGATTTGCTAATTGCTAATTGCTAATTGCTAATTGGTAATTGGTAATTGGTAGTTGGTAATTGGTAGTTGTGTAGGGGCGGGTTTTACCAGCAATATATGCGATCGCAGATAACCTATATAAACCCGCCTCCGGTCAGTTGGTAGTTGGTAGTTGGTTCCGATTACCCATTACCTATACCCTCGTTCCCACGGCTCTGCCTGGGAAGGCCATTACCCATTACCTATTCCCACGGCGCTGGTTTGCGTACTTGTTCCCAAATGGGACTGTGTAACGCTTCGTCTAATTCCCTTGCCATTTCGATCATTCCTACATAACCTGCGTAGGGATGATGGCGCTCTTGGTTAATATCCAAAAATGGAATTTTGGCTTTCAATGCTGTATATTGGTTGCGTCCGCCAGCGATTAACATCTCTGCTTTGGTTTTATCAATTACCTCTAGCAGTTCGGCGGCGTTTCCTTTTTCTAGCATGATGCCATCTTTACCCAAGAGTTCTTTAATTTTGGCTTTATCTTCTTCGGTACTCTTCTTGGTGCTGGTCGCCATTACTTGCATCCCTAAATCTTTGGCGGCGGATATAACCGACCAGCTTTTTACCCCTCCGGTGTAAAGAACGACTCGCTTACCTTTGAGTCTTTGGCGATAAGGTTCGAGAGCTTGGTCTAATTTTTCTGTTTCCTCGGCAATTAGTTTTTCGACTCGTTCTTTTAAGTCGTCACAACCCAATTTATCTGCTATATTTCTCAGGCACCGATTCATATCTTCGACGCCGTAGAAAGATTCCTCAATGTAGGGAATGCCGTATCTTTCTTGCATCTTTGTCCCCATGTTGATCAGCGCTTTCGAGCAGATCATGATATTGAGTTTGGCGCGGTGGGCGGTGCAGACTTCGTTGTAACGGGCGTCGCCGGTAATTTTAGCTAGGACGCGAATTCCTAACTTTTCAAATAAGGGTAAAACTCCCCACAATTCCCCGGCGATGTTGTATTCGCCGATTAAATTTATGTCGTAAGGTGTGGTATACTCTGGCTCTTTCGTGCCGATGACGTAATCGAGTAATGCTTCGCCGCCGATGCGGTTACCTAGATTTTTCGTACCGACAAAACCGGGGGAATTGATCGGGACGACGGGAAGGCCGAATTTCTTTGTAGCGGCAGAACAAACGGCATCCAAATCGTCCCCAATCAGCGCTGTAACGCAGGTCGAGTATACAAAGACGGCGGCGGGGTTGTAGCGATCGCTCACCTCTTTAATCGCCTTGTACAGCTTCTTCTCTCCCCCAAAAATCACATCATTCTCGCTAACATCGGTCGTAAAACCCATTTTATAAAGTTGCGGCCCCGAAGATTGACTACCTCTAGAACCCCAAGAATTACCCGCACAAGCAATCGGTCCGTGAACCAAATGGGCAACATCAGTAATCGGAACTAAAGCAATCGAAGCACCATCAAACGCACATCCACCTTGAGCGGCTCCCGGTTGTGCTTGCTTAGTACAAGCTGTCTTCTTTTTCCCTTCTTTCTGATGATTGTGTTCGCAGCCTTTTTCGCTCAGGAGTTCGGTTATTTTAGCTTGAGTAATTTTCATGACTTAATGGCTAATGGCTAATGGCTAATGGCTATTTGCTTTTTCTTCTGTGTTTTGGCTTGTCATAATAGCTAATCACCAATTGCTCTGGAGAATTGTGTTGATTTTTACAACTTAGCAATTAGCAATTAGCTATTAGCAATTAGCAATCAACAAATATATTTCGTTACATCTTCACCGCACACATCTGCTAGGAACGAGAGGGCGCGGAAGCGCAAGAATACAAACTCGTTGTAGAGAGGATTTAATTTACACAAAGCTGGAATGTGGAATAAAACCCGCCCGAACAAACTGACATCGCGTTCAAAAGGACAGCAGCAAGGAATCAGTTGACAAAACAGATGAGCAATGTTTCTATCTTTAACTTCGATGCTATCTACCAATTGACGCAGGGGAGAAAGGATGTCGAAGCCAGGGCTTCTTGGGTTTCTTACTAGCTCGTGGTGGTGATGGTCGTGTTCGTGAATTGGGGTAAGAGTTGCCATCTCGCTTCGCTCCAAGTAATAGAAACAGGACTTATGCAAAGAAACCGGGTTTCTATGCAAAATCGTTGCTTTGGAACTAGAGATCTACGCAGAAACCCGGTTTCTAGGAGCGTCGTGCGTCAGTTCCGAGAAAAAGAAAAAGGAAAAAGGAAAAGTAGGATAATGATCTGAGGGCTATCTCGAATCAGAAAAATTTTTGTAGGGGCACGGCGTAGAATAACTTTTAGTTTGTACTCAAAGGTTGTACAATGCCGTGCCCCTACAGAGCCTGCTTTTCCTTGTTCCCTTCCAGAGGGTCAACCTTAACGAATCAAGTCGTAAGAAATATCGGTCTTCGCTGGAACGATCGTGTTGCGATCCAATTCATCCAGGATGCGATTTACGACCCAATTCAACATGTTAATTACGCCGTCATAACCGAGAGTTGAATAGCGGTGTAAGTGGTGACGGTCGAAGATTGGATAACCGATGTGAACGATTGGGGTGTGAGTATCACGCCAGAGATACTTACCGTAAGAATTGCCCACAAAGAAGTCTACTGGTTCGGTGAACAACAGACTCCGCAGGTGCCACAAGTCTTTCTTAATCCAAACAGTCGCGCCTTGACCGTAGGGAGTTGCTTGCAACACTGCATCGAGTTCTTCTTTGAAGTCTTCGTCACCATTGTTGCAAACGATGTGGATGGGTTCAGCACCCATTTCTAGTAAGAAATTAACCACACCCCAGATTAAATCTGGGTCGCCATAGATGGCGAACTTCTTACCATGCAACCAAGCATGAGAATCGGTCATCGCATCAACAGCGCGTCCCCGTTCTGCGGTCAATTCTTCCGGAATTGGTTTGCCGGTTAATTCTGATAACCGTTGTAAGAATTCATCGGTGCCCTTAATGCCATAAGGACGCAGAACTTCGGTAGGACGCTCCCAATTTTGCGCGATCCATTCCCGTGTCTTGATGGTCGAGTATTTTTGCAAGCAGATGGTGGTTTCAGCATTCACGGAATCTGCTGCATCTTCCAGCTTGGTTCCACCGGGATACATTTCATATTCGCCGGTGTTGGGAGCATCCAAATAATCGGTATGATCGCCCAGAATGGTGTAGTCGATGCCAAATAAACCGAGAATCCGCTTGACTTCCCGCAGGTTGCCGATGTAGGTTTCAAAACCGGGGATAAAGTTCAGCTTGCCGTTGGTGGTTTCTTTCTTTTGCTTAGCTGTGAGGCAGGAAAGAATACCCTTCATCATGTTGTCATAACCCAGAACGTGGGAACCCACGAAACTAGGAGTATGTGCATAAGGAACTGGATAATCTTGAGGGATAGAACCAGCATTTTTGGCGTTACCAATAAACCCGTTCAAGTCATCCCCAATTACCTCTGCCATACAGGTGGTGCAGACGGCAATCATCTTGGGATTGTACATGGCTTTGGTATTAGCCAAACCCTCGATCATGTTCTTCAGACCGCCGAATACCGCTGCGTCTTCTGTCATGGAAGAAGATACCGCAGAGAAGGGTTCTTTGAAGTGGCGGGTAAAGTGGGTGCGGAAATAAGCAACGCAACCTTGAGAACCGTGAACGAAGGGCATTGTTTTTTCAAACCCTACGGCGGCTAAAATAGCACCTAAAGGTTGGCAAGCTTTTGCTGGGTTAACGGTTAAAGCTTCGCGAGCAAAGTTCTTTTCCCGATATTCCCAAGTCTTCGTCCAATCAGCGATTTCTTTTACTTTATCGACAGGAGCCATCCCTTCAAACTCTTCCTTTTTACGGGCAAAGAGTTCTTGGTATTCTGGTTGGTGAAATAGTTCGGCGTGGTCTTTGATCTGGTCAATATTATTCTGAGCCATTGTAGTCTCTCCAAAAATTCCGTGGTCTGCGATTTGATAATTGCTAATTGCTAATTGCTAATGGGTAATTGGCGATCTGGTTTTGGCAAGTCCTATTACCCATTAACTATTACCGATTGCCTATTGTTTCCAAGGAGTCTTGACTAGATCCCAAGTGGGGTTATTCAATGCCATGTCCATGTCACGGGCGAAGATAGCAAATCCGTCATAACCGTGATAAGGACCGGAATAATCCCAAGAGTGCATCTGACGGAAGGGCAGACCCATCTTTTGGAAGACATACTTCTCTTTGATGCCAGAAGCCACGAGATCGGGTTTTAATTTCTTGACGAATTCTTCAAACTCATAACCTGTTACGTCGTCATAAATTAATGTGCCGTGATCGACGTAGTGAGTCGTGCGTTTGTAGTCGTCGTTGTGACCGAATTCATACCCCGTACCGATGACTTTCATTCCCAAATCGTAGAAGGCGGGAACGACGTGGCGGGGACGCAGACCGCCCACCATGATCATTACGGTCTTGTCTTTCAAACGGGGGAGATATTTTTCCAGAATGGCGTCGGTTTGAGCTTGGTATTGGGCAATAACGCGCTCTGCACCTTCTTTAATCTTGTCGTCAAATCGTTCGGCAATCATCCGCAGCGATTCGGCAATCTTGGTGGGGCCAAAGAAGTTATATTCTAACCAGGGTATACCATATTTCTCTTCCATGTGACGAGAAATATAGTTCATCGAACGGTAGCAGTGTACCAGGTTCAGTTTCACTTTGGGCGTGACTTTCATCTCTTGCAAAGTGCCATCCCCTGACCACTGGGCTACTACGCGCAGTCCCATTTCTTCTAACAGGATGCGGGAAGACCAAGCGTCACCACCGATGTTGTAGTCACCGATGATTGCTACGTCGTAAGGTGTGGACTCGAATTCGAGTTTGTCTAGGTCGGTTTTGTCGAATACCCAGTCACGAACTGTGTCGTTGGCGATGTGGTGACCGAGGGATTGAGATACACCCCGGAAGCCTTCGCAACGTACTGGAACAACCATTTTTCCAGTTTCTTTGGTGGCTTTACGGGCAACTGCTTCAATGTCATCCCCGATTAGACCAATCGGACATTCAGATTGAATCGTAATCCCGTTGTTGAGGGGGAATAATTCTTCGAGTTCAGTTATCAGTTTGGCAAGTTTCTTGTCACCGCCGAATACTACGTCTCTTTCTTGGAAATCGGAGGTGAAATGCATCGTACCAAAGGTGTCAATACCTGTGGTGCCTATGTAATAGTTGCGGCGACCTGACCAGGAATAATAACCGCATCCAACGGGGCCGTGACTGATGTGAATCATGTCTTTGATCGGACCCCAAACCACACCCTTCGATCCGGCGTAGGCACAACCACGAGTGGTCATAACGCCTGGGTTGGATTTGATGTTGGATTTAACGCCGCAATCTGCTTTGCCTTCTTCGTATACGTTGAGGTGTTTCTCGCGTTTCTTGGCAGTTTTTTCAGGATATACTGCCAGAACTTCTTTAATTAGGTCTCTATTTTCTTGTACTACGTCGCTCATTTTGTGTCTTCTCCGGCATTATTTTTGTAGCGCACATTGGGAGATTGAAGAGGAGAGGAGGAAGGGCGAAGGGGGGGAGGGGGGAGAATGTCCCCTAATCCCTAGCCCCTAGTCCCTAGCCCTTAGTTGCGATTAGGCTGTGACTTTGACTCCGTCTTCGGTTACACCGATGACGCTTTCGTCTTCTTCTTTCAGGATGCCGAATTCCATCAGCAGGGCTTCTAGTTCGTCCATCGAGATTGGAGTTGGAATCCGCAGGTCGTCGTTGTCTTGAATCTTCTGAGCTAACTGACGGTACTCTTGAGCTTGCTTGTGGTTGGGCGAGTATTCGATAACCGTCATGCGGCGCAGTTCTGCTTGTTGCACTTGGTTGTCGCGAGGTACGAAGTGGATCATCTGGGTGTTCAGACGACGAGCCAATTCTTCGATTAGTTCAACTTCGTGGGCGACTTGACGTTCGTTACAAATCAGACCGCCGAGACGTACACCGCCGGAGTGAGCGTACTTCAGAATCCCGCGAGCGATGTTGTTAGCAGCGTACATCGCCATCATTTCGCCGGAGGTGACGATGTAGATTTCTTGGGCTTTGCCTTCCCGAATTGGCATGGCGAAACCACCGCACACAACGTCACCCAATACGTCGTAGGAGACGAAATCCAGGTCTTCGTAAGCGCCATTTTCTTCCAGGAAGTTAATGGCGGTGATTACACCACGTCCGGCGCAACCTACCCCTGGTTCTGGACCGCCAGATTCAACGCACTTGACACCGTTGAAGCCTGTGAGCAATACTTCTTCGATTTCCAGGTCTTCTACGGAACCGCGCTCGGCTGCTAAGTGCAAAATGGTGGTTTGTGCTTTACAGTGGAGCATTAAGCGGGTAGAGTCAGCTTTGGGGTCGCAACCTACGATCATGATGCGGTTCCCGGCTTGGGACAAAGCAGCGATCGTATTTTGGGAAGTGGTAGACTTACCGATACCGCCTTTGCCGTAGAATGCTATTTGACGCATAATTTTGTGTCTCTCTGCTTAATTGGTTGGTTTGTGTCGTTGTCTCGTGGTTGGTGGTTAGTTGGGGAAGTGGCATTTTTCAACTAACTGCCAACCGCTGTCTTTAGGTTGGTTAAGGCCCATCTCGCGGGAATGGTTATGAGATGGGGTGGGGGAAAGGGAGGATCGCTGGAGGCGATCGCTCTCCTCTATACTTCTTCTTCATGTTTGGTAATTGGTAATTGGTAATTGGTAATTGGTCATGAGTCTTGGGTCATGACTCTTTGTTTAAATTGCTTCGACTGCGATCGTCGGTAGGACGCGCTCTTGTAATTTGGCTTCGACTGCTATTTTGAGGGTGACTAAACTGCTGGGACAAGTTCCGCAAGCGCCTCGCAGAATAACTTTTACTTTGTCGCCTTCTACGTCGTAAAGTTCTATATCTCCCCCATCTGCTTTCAGGAATGGTCTGATTTCTGCCTCTATAACTTGTTGGATCAAGTTGATTTTTTGCATCGGGGTCAGATGTCTGACTGGAGGTTCGCTTCCTTCTTCTTTTGCTACTGCTATATCGGTTGCGACTCCTACGTTATAGTCATCATAACTTGTTTCTGGTTCATTTTCAATCTCTGACCAAACAGAAGCGATTATATCGTCAATATCTGCGTAACAAGTGCTGCATCCGCCCCCGGCTTTGATGTAGTTTGTTACCTGTTCGGCTGTGGTGAGTTTGTTTTGTTTAACTACCTTCCGAATCCGGTTTTCTGTGACACCAAAGCACTTACAAATTAATGTGCTTTCGTCTTCTTCATGGGCTTCTACTTCAATTCCTTTGTAGCTGTAAATCGCTGCTTCTAGCGCTTCGGCTCCCATTACGGAACAGTGCATTTTTTCTTCGGGAAGTCCTCCCAGGAATTCGGCAATGTCTCGGTTGGTAACTTTGATCGCTTCTTCTACTGACATACCGATAATCATGTCGGTGAGGGCAGATGATGAAGCGATCGCACTAGCACATCCAAAGGTCTGAAAGCGGGCATCAACAATTTTTTGGCTGGTTTCATCAATCTTGAGGTGAAGTTTCAGGGCGTCTCCGCAAGCTATGCTTCCTACTTCTCCGGTGACTACTTTTTTTCCTGTCTCTTCGGTGGCTTCTAACGCTCCCTGATTTTTGGGATTGTAGAAGTGTTCCATTACTTTCTCAGTATAGTCCCACATGGCTGTTTTTGTGAAGGGGTAAAGTGTTAAGAAAATTGGTAATTGGTGATTGGTAATTGCTAATTGCTAATTGCTAATTGCTAACTGCTGACTGGGAGTTTGTGAGCTGGATGGCTGCTAAATTTGTACTCTTAGCCATTAGCCATTAGCGATTAGCCATTAGCCATTAGCGATTAGCCATTAGCCATTAGCCATTAGCCATTAGCCATTAGCCATTAGCCATTAGCCATTAGCCATTAGCGATTAGCCGAGGCCAAGTTCTTTTCGTGTTCTTGTAGCCAGGATGCGGCGTCGGAATTGAAGGGCGACATAGCGCGCAAACGCTCTACAACTTCTGGCATTATTGCTAGTACTTGGTCAACTTCTGCGTCGGTGGTGTATCGAGAAAGGGAGAAACGGATTGAACCGTGCAAGACGGAATATGGTAATCCCATTGCTCGCAATACGTGGGATGGTTCTAATGAACCGGAGGTACATGCAGAACCAGAGGAGGCGCAAATCCCGTGTTGGTTGAGGGAGAGTAAAATGGCTTCGCCTTCGATATATTTGAAGCCGATATTGGTTGTATTGGGCAGTCTTTCTTTGGGATATCCGTTGATTTCGGTGTCGGGGATGGCGGCGAGTAAGCCTTTTTCTAAGCGATCGCGCAACGCTTTCTCTTTCTTCACGTCGCCGATATGCTGTAGCGCCAACTCGCACGCCTTACCCAAAGCTACTAGACCCGGTACGTTCTCTGTCCCGCCTCGGCGTCCTCTCTCCTGGTGTCCGCCAATCAGGAAGGGACGGAAGCGCACGCCTTTCCGCACGTATAATGCACCAATTCCTTTAGGCGCGTGCAGTTTGTGACCGGAAAGGGTGAGCATATCGATGGTGCTGTTCTTCATGTTCAGGGGAACTTTACCCACTGCTTGCACGGCATCGACGTGGAAGATCGCGCCTTTTTCTTTGGCGATCGCGCCAATTTGTTCGACTGGGAAAATCGTCCCGGTTTCGTTATTGGCGTACATGATTGATACTAGCGCCGTACCACCTGTAATCGCAGCATCAACTTCATCTAGATCCAGGCGTCCCTGTCTATCAACAGAAAGATAGGTGACTGAATAACCCTGCTTTTCTAAAGTTTTGCAGACATTGAGAACCGCAGGATGTTCTACTTGCGTCGTAACGATTTGCTTCTTATTTGGTTGGGAAGCGATTGCGGCGCGAATTGCTGCATTATTTCCTTCGGTGCCGCAACTGGTAAAGACAATTTCTGCCGGATCTGCGTTCAATAAGATGGCAACTTGTTCTCTTGCAGTTTGGACGGCTTTTTTAACTTGTCCGCCAAAGGTGTGCATTGAGGAAGGATTGCCATAATAAGTCGTTAAAAAGGGAAGCATTGCTTCAACGACGAGAGGATCTATCTTTGTCGTTGCGTTGTTGTCTAAATAGATTGGAGTTTCCATGCTGCCACTCATTGACTTGACATTGGCAGGAATTTAAGGTTAATATCAGCATCTGAAGAAGCGGCTTACCTTAAATCCCTATCAGGGATTGAAACTGCATAGTGGAAGGATTGCCGTAAGACTGAGTCCAGCTTCTCAAACTCAGTTAGCGAATGTTCTTAATTAAAATCCCTATCAGGGATCGTAATGAATGACACTTTTCAGTTTTTGAGAATAGGCGTCAAACCACCTTTCCCAATATTTGGGTTGTTTGGTACTATTCAATTTTTCTACTAAGCGGTTGTAGGTGTTGAACCAAGAGTCCCAGTAATCACCGCTAGAAATGGAAGAGACGGGACTTAAACGAGCAATACCGTTATTTGTGGGGCAAACAGCCTGACATTGAGGTACTCGGTAAAAACCAGCGCAGCCGTTGCAGAGTTTGGGATTAATCCAGAGGGTATCTCCATCTTTGGTAATTGCGCCCGTGGGGCATTGAGATAAACAGCGATCGCACCCAATACAACTGCTAGTAATCGTGTAAGTCATCGCCTCCTCCTTTATTAGCGATTAGCGATTAGCCATTAGCCATTAGCCATTAGCACTTATCCATTTTTGATAGAACTCCAGTGCCACCTTGTCGATTAAATCGTAGGCTTCTACTGGTTCAATTCCGGCTTTTTGCAAGCTTTCTTGCGGACAGTGACCGATCTTAGAAACCAAAACGGCTTTGCAATCTTCCAGCATCTTTAACATGCCGTCGAGGGATTCTTCCTCGCCAAAACCACCTTGGCAGTATTGGTCTACTTTGCGGTGTCCAACAAACTTGGCTTGGGTCCCGTCAACTTCAAAGATTTGGAATTCGCGGGCATGACCAAAGTGTTGGTTAACCATTCCACCACCTTTAGTTGCCACCGCCACGAGGATCTTGGGCGCATTGGCAGCTTTCTTCGCAGCAATTCTGGCATCTTTAGCTGCCTTTTGTTCTTCGCGTACTTTAGCGATTTGAGCGTGGACTTCTTGACGCTTCTCGATGTCGTATTCCGGCGTCATTTCCAAGAAGTTCTCTTTGGTGAATTCTTGAGAACGGTCTTCGCCCAACAATCCTACTGCGTCGGCGCGGCACTGACGGCAGTGGCGCATCATCTTCATATTGCCGGAGCAATTATCTTGCAGTGCCTTGAGTTCTTTGGGTGTGGGACCGCGCTGTCCGTTTAAACCAAAGTAGGTGCCGTGTTCCGGTGCAGAAATTAGCGGCATGATGTTGTGCAGGAATGCACCATTGTCGCGAATCACCTTATCGACTTCGACTAGGTGTTCGTCGTTGATGCCGGGAATCATCACCGAGTTGACTTTGCACAGGATATCGGCTTCTCTGAGGGCTTGCAAGCCTTCCATTTGCTTCTCGTGCAGGATCTTGACCCCTTCGATGCCTCTGTAGCGCTTGCGCTTGTAGTGAACCCAGGGATAAATCTTGGCGCCGACTTCTGGGTCAACCATATTAATAGTGATGGTGACGTGATCGACGTTGAGTTGTTTAATCTTATCAACGTGTTCCGTCAGCATCAAACCGTTGGTTGACAAGCACAGCTTGATATCCGGGGCTTTGTCTGCAATTAGTTCAAAGGTGCGGAAGGTTTTTTCCGGGTTGGCTAGCGGGTCCCCAGGACCAGCAATTCCCAAAACTGTCATTTGGGGAATTTTACTCGCCACCACCAGCACCTTGTGCGCTGCTTCTTCTGGAGTTAGCAGTTCGCTGACGACGCCCGGGCGACTTTCGTTAGCACAGTCGTATTTGCGGTTGCAGTAGTTGCACTGGATGTTGCAAGCGGGAGCAACTGCAACGTGCATCCGGGCGTAGTGGTGATGCGCTTCCTCGCTGTAGCAGGGGTGCTTTTCAATCCGCTGTTTGAGTTTTTCATCCAGCGATGGTTCCGTTGAGGAAGTGGAACTACAGCCGCAGCCACCTGATTTTTTGGCAGCCGCAGGTGCTTTGGTGTCTGCTACTGCTTCCTTTGTTGTAAGTAGTTCAGTGGTTGGTGACATTGAAATTCCGTGGTTAAAAAACTAGCCGTTACCGAAAAACCGAAAAGATGCGTTTCAACCTTCGTCAATACACTCGTTTCAGCAATTCTTAGACTTTTTGCAAAACTCCTCTTGCTGACTATCTCCTAAAGCAGGCGAGACGCCTACCCCACAAGAATTTTTTTAGCTTTGTGGGGTGGGCATCCTGCCCGCCCCAGGGATTTTTGCACGAGGTTTTTTGTCTGCTGAATTTCTAGTGCGTGACGTTATGGGAAATTTATAACAGCAGTTCCTTGGCGAACAATTCTATTGAGCCCAGATTCAGATTTATTGGATTAATTAGTTTTGTACTCAAGCCCTCAAACCCTTTTCAGAGCAACCTGAAAAATTTTTTTTGGGGTAGGGGTCCTAGTATTTCTTGGCTAGGGTACGAGTATTTCTGGTCTAGGGGTGCTGGAATTTTTGTACTCAAGGTAAAAGCCTCTCTGGGACTGGATTTGAAGGCTGCCCAGACTGCTTTTTTTGAGTGCCGCGCCCTGTACTCAAAAGGAGATATGGAGTTGAAAAAACTGGAGTAGGGGCGAAACATAAGGGCGAAACTTACTGTCTTCGCCCTTCCTTCCGTCGGCTACCCCAGCGCGACCACGGAATTTCATTCTGTATCTAAAATAGCACTTTTTTTTAAACGGTAGCAATCGAAACAAAATTTGTTAAGCTAAAAACTGGAAAGGGAAAAAACGGGGCTTGAGTACAAACCGATCCTATATATAGTACTCAGCATAAATGGCTTCAAACCCGCATCAAGAGGGGATTGTTTTGAGTACAAAAATACAAGTCCCCCCTGCCGGAAATACTTGTGCCATACCCCAGAAATACCAGTACCCCTACCCCAAAATTATTTTTCAATCTCGATTCTAGGGCGATCGCCAGCCTTGAGTACAAATCTAATAACTCTAATTAATCAAATCTGCACGGGGTGAAACGCCGGGGCAAAAGGCATTTGTTATAAGCATTTGAAAGTGTTTGTTGCTTTTCCCCCCCAAGCTAATGCTACAAATTTTCACTTCACCACCGACTAGCAAAACCTCTGCATACCAGGGGGAACCCAGCCTCAGACCGGAGGAGCCGCCTCCTGCTCCTCGTTCCCAGGCTCAGCCTGGGAACGAGATCCTAGAGGCTCTGCCTCGCTTAAGTAAGTGCGATTCCATCTGGCAAACGGTTCTAGAAGACTTTCGCATTATTTTTGAGCGCGACCCCGCCGCCCGTAACTGGTTGGAAGTGCTGTTATGCTATCCGGGTTTTCACGCCATCTGCTTGAATCGCTTTGCCCATTGGTTGTACGTCCGCAAGGTTAGTGTCATCCCGCGCCTGATTTCTCACATTGGGCGGCTGTTAACCGGGATTGAAATTCACCCAGGGGCTACGATTGGCAAGGGCGTGTTTATCGACCACGGGATGGGCGTCGTGATTGGCGAAACTGCCATTGTGGGAGATTATGCGCTGATTTATCAGGGCGTTACTCTGGGCGGGACGGGCAAAGAAACGGGTAAGCGCCATCCCACGTTAGGGAAAAATGTCGTTGTGGGCGCGGGTGCGAAGGTATTGGGCAATATTTCAATTGGCAATAACGTCCGCATCGGTGCTGGTTCTATTGTGCTGCGGGGAGTGCCTTCTGACTGTACAGTTGTTGGCGTACCGGGGCGGATCGTTTCTAAGCAGGGTATAGGTTGTCCCTTGGAACACGCACAATTACCCGATACCCAAGCATCGGTAATTCGGTCCCTGTGGGATCGGATCGAGAAACTCGAACAACAACTCCAGGACTTACGCAAAGAAACCAGGTTGCTATGAAAAACCCGGTTTCTAGGAGCGAGTCCTTTCCCTACAGCAAAATTCTTAGGAACATGTCTAAATTCCCTCCTCCAGACGCCTTAAAGGGTCAAGTTGTCCAAATTTCCCGACTCGACCGCTGGCAAGTTTATCGCCGCCTGCAAGAACTAACCATTCCCTGTTGCTGTCCGAATGATGGTTCCCTGCGCGTCGATGTTAATAACAGTATTGATGCCGTTCTAGTCCGCAGTACCGTGTTACAGTTTATCGCTTCTCGGTCTGAATTAATCGATTGGCTGGAACGGTGTTGGAAATTCGGAAATTGGTAATGGCTAATGGCTAATGGCTAATGGCTAATGGTTAATGGCTAATGGCTAATGGCTAATGGTTAATGGCAAGGCTTTAATCAAAACTATTAGCAATTAGCAATTAGCAATTAGCAATCACCAATTACCAAGCTCGCAAAGTTGTATTTAGGAGTGAATTAATGACAGAAGTTACCGTTAAACAATCCTTCGGACAAGTCCAAGAAAATCCCGTCGGTTTAGGACAGGAAGTTACCGTTCCGGTGACGGAAGGATTGAATATTGCCCTGGCGAGTTTTCAAGCGCTTTACCTGCAATACCAAAAACATCACTTTGTAGTAGAAGGCGCAGAATTTTACGATCTGCATCAGTTTTTCCAAGACAGCTATACAGCAGTCCAAGGTCACGTCCACGACATTGGGGAACGCTTGAATGGTCTGGGGGGAACTCCTGTAGCCAGCTTTGCCAAATTAGCCGAATTGTGTTGTTTTAGCCCAGAAGATGAGGGGATTTTTAATGCCCGGACAATGGTAGAACACAATTTGCAAGCCGAACGGGCAGTTATCGATATAATTCGCCGTCAAGCAGCGCAAGCAGAAAGTATCGGCGATCGCGGGACTCGTTACCTGTACGAACAAATTCTTCTAGCCACCGAAGATCGAGCTTTTCATCTGGCTCACTTCCTGGCTGAAGATAGCCTGAAGACATTTTAAATTTGAGATGGCAGATTGCAGATTGCAGATTTAGTTTGAATTTAAATCTGAAATCTCAAATCTGAAATCAGGTTAAATCTGAAATCTCAAATCTCAAATCTGAAATCAGGTTAAATCTGAAATCTCAAATCTCAAATCTGAAATCATCTCAAATCTGCAATCTCTCATCTAAAATCGGTTGAAGGTAGTGTCATGGAATCCAGTAAAAAAATGAGCGAATTCATCAACTTTTTACAAAACGATCTGGCGATTTCCAGTTCAGCGATCGCCGTGGCACTCCGCAACCGCAAACAAGGCGATGAACCTTTACCAATGGTGCTGTGGCAATACGGTCTAGTTTCCCTAGAACAGCTTACCGCAATTTACGATTGGTTAGACAGTCGCACTCAGTTTCAAGCTGCTAATTGGTTATTATCCGGGCAACTGGAACGCTTCGCACAAGTATGATTTCGTTTTGTTGAGTTTTGAGTTGAAGGGTAAAAAGTTCTTAACTCAAAACCCAAAATGACGGTTCCAGGCTCTACGTTTAGTAATCAGTGGTCAGCGATCAGCGATCGGTAGTAAGTAAAAAAAACAACTAACAACTGATAGCAAAAAACTGACAACCGATAACTAACAACTTTACGAGGTAAGTGCAGTGAATCGCGTCCAAATCAACGATACAACACTTCGGGATGGGGAACAGGCAGCAGGTGTTGCTTTTACCCCAGAAGAAAAAATTGCGATCGCCACCTTTTTAGACGCCATCGGGGTACCGGAATTGGAAATCGGCATTCCCGCAATGGGAGTGGAAGAACGACAAGCGATCGCTCGCGTTATAGATTTAGGTTTGCAAGCTGAACTCCTGGGATGGAATCGTGCGGTTATTAGCGATGTGCAAGCGTCCATAGCAGCAGGTTTAAAGCGAGTCCATATCTCTGTCCCCGTCTCTGAAATTCAAATTCAAGCTAAATTTCAGGGAAGGTGGCGCACCATGTTTTCTAAGCTACAAGAAACTGTCAGTTTCGCCAAAGATAAAGGTTTATACGTATCCGTTGGCGGCGAAGATTCTTCTAGAGCTGATGAAAATTTTCTGGTAGAAGTGGCGTTATACGCTCAAGAATTGGGCGCATCTCGGTTTCGCTTCTGCGACACCGTGGGAATTTTAGATCCTTTTACTACCTACGAAAAAGTTAGCCAATTGGTTTCGATTTTGTCGATTCCGATTGAAATGCACACCCATAACGATTTGGGGATGGCGACGGCGAATGCGATCGCCGGGATTCGCGCCGGTGCCAAATCAGTTAATACCACCGTCAACGGATTGGGCGAACGCGCTGGTAACGCCCCTTTAGAAGAAGTGGTGATGGCACTTAAACGAGTTTACTCCCTCGATTTGGGTATCGATACCCGTCAATTCCGGCATCTTTCTCAAATCGTAGCGAAAGCATCTAACAGTTTCATCCCGCCTTGGAAAGCAATTGTCGGCGAAAATACCTTCGCTCACGAATCAGGTATCCACGCTCACGGCATTTTACAAAATCCTGCTACTTATGAACCTTTTTCCCCAGAAGAAGTAGGCTGGAAGCGGCGTTTAGTTGTGGGTAAACATTCAGGGAAGCATCTACTATCCGACTTGCTAAAACAACACGGGATCTTTCTCGATCCTGAAGAAATTCAGTTAATTTTGGAGCAGGTGCGGAATTTATCGGTAAAAGTAAAGCGCAGTTTAACTGAACAAGAACTGATCGATTTAGTCAACAACCGGAGGGTAGCTCATGGAGTCAGATGAAATTGAAATCGCCGAACCACCCGTGTTTGAAATGGAACAAAAAGTCCGGTTGCGGAAACTAATTCGCAATGATGGCACTTTTCCCGGTATCGATATCGGCACACCGCTCGCTAAAAAGGGCGATGTCGGCTATGTAGTTGGCATTGGCACTTATTTACAAATGTACTATATCTATGCGGTGCATTTCTTAGAAAAGGGCGTGGTTATCGGTTGTCGCAAAAAAGAATTAGAACCCGTGGAGGAAGCCTCATGAAAGTTATGTTACGCCGCAACAACGCCGGACACTTAACCGTCTATGTCGCCAAAAAAGACTTAGAAGAGGAAGTGGTTAGCGAAAAAGAAGGCCCCGAAGGAAAAATCTTCGTTCTCGCCAATGGATGGGAAATGATTTTTCCCGACCTGTCCGAACCTTTTCAACTTCCTCTCACGGTTGAAGGTAAGCGAATTGCTTAATTGCAAGCTTGCTAATTGCTCGCTTGCTAATTGCTAATTGCTAATTGGTAATGGTTAAGAGGGTTGGCGCAGAGCAAGAAACCTGGTTTTTTCCATAAACCGGGTTTCTGGGAAAGCTTATCCCCACTTATATCATTGACCGTTGCATCGGAATTACGACCTGTAGGGGCTTTTCTTGCAATTAGCAATTAGCAATTAGCAATTACCAATTAGCAATTACCAATTACCAAGAAAGGCCAATCATTCCGATGCAACCGGATTTCATATTACTCGAACTTTGCATCTGCATCCAATACCTATGATTTTTCAACGAGGAACCAAATTATGGATTTATACAATTTTCATCGGCAGCCACATTTCAGCCTTGAGGGACAATTTTTAGGGTTTATCCAGGAGTCGGGAGGCAAACTCAAATACTTGCGAGTTGCGGTTGGCTCAAATGAGCTAAAAATTAAACTTTCTAAGGAATCCCGCGTCAGTTTAAACCAAGTTTTAATGCCTGGTGACTGGATTCAAATCTTTGGCGAAACCAAGCTAAAGAAATGTGATGAACCTAAATTTAAAGCTTATCAAATTAACAAACTCTACCAAAATACAGAGATTTCTCCCTCTGCTTCTCCCAAGTCAGACCTCTCCCGCTGCACTAAACCAAAAGCCAAAATTCTGGTATGCCAAAAGTCGGGTTGTCAGAAACGGGGTGCTAAGAAACTTTGTCAAGAATTAGAGGCAGTTTTGTGCGATCGCGGACTGCAAGATCGCGTGGAAATCGAACGCACTGGTTGCCAAAAACGCTGTTCTTCTGCTCCCAATATGATGTTAATGCCGAGTAAAACTCGCTGTAGCAAAATGCACCCCAACGAGGTCGCCGATCTCGTCGCCCAACATTTATTACAGAATTAGCCATTAGTCATTAGTCATTAGTGAGGAGTAAAATTACTCATCACTAATGACTTTCCTAGAAACCGGGTTTCTAGCAGCAAGAAACCCGGTTTCTTTGCGTAAGTCCTGTGACTAATTTTTTTATTTGACATCGGCAACGAAAAAAATAAAAATTTTTGCTTCTTTAACCACTTGTGTAATCGGCTATACTAAAAAATCACCAAAATTATATTATATATTATAATATAGCAATTTGGTTAAAATCCGGTTAAATTTGGTAGATCCACGCCCACAGAGGCTAAGAAAATTATAGTTGCTTAATAATTGGTTACAATGGTTAAAATTATGCAAAAATGAGAGAAGGATAAACTCAGGGGCAACAAATATTTTCAAAACGATGGTAGAATATATCGCTAATCTTGTATAACCTTGAATTGCTGAAACTAAATGCCAAATTAACCAAGGAAATATTACTGATATGAATGCTAGAAAAGTGCAAGAAGAATATGGTACAGAAAGAATAGAAAATTACGAACCATGCGTAATAGATCTAAAAACATACAGTTGCAAGGGCATCAAGTGTTCAAAAGTAGAAAACAGACTGCAAACAACACTGAAAGAATTATCAGATATTAAATATGCCCTAGACCAAGCAGCAATTATTGCGATTAGCGATCCGCACGGCATCATCAACTACGTCAACGACAAATTTTGCGTAATTTCTGGGTATAGTCGAGAAGAACTGCTCGGTCAAAGCTTTACCCTGCTCAACTCTGGATATCATTCCAGAGAATTTTTCCAGCATTTGTGGTTAACGATTAGCCAGGGACAAGTTTGGCAAGGAGAAATTAAAGACCGCGCCAAAGATGGGAGAGATTATTGGGTAAGCAGCACAGTCGTGCCATTTTTAAACGATCAAGGCAGACCCGTGCAATATCTGACAATTCAGTTTGAAATCACCGAGCGCAAATTAGCAGAAGCCGCGCTGCGGGAAAGCAAAAATCAGTATCAAACCCTGGTAAACTTATCGCCCGTAGGCATATTTTGTACCGATGCTTTGGGGCAGTATATTCAAGTCAACGATCGCTGGTGTCAACTCAACGGCGTCGAAGTGCGAGAAGCAATGGGGGAAGGGTGGGTGCGAACGATTCACCCGGAAGACCGGGTGCGCGTCCTGACCGAATGGTATCAGGCAGTGGCGAAAAATTTGTCGTTCGGGTCCTGCGAATATCGCATCCTGCGTCCAGACGGAACGGTGGTGTGGGTGATAGCCCAAGCAACCGCAGAAACGGGAAGGTCGGGGAGTACGATTGGGTATGTGGGAGCGATCGCAGACATCACCGAACGCAAGCAAGTGGAAGAACAACTGCGACACTACGCTTGGCACGACGCCCTCACCGGGTTACCCAATCGCGCCTTATTTCTGCGCCGCCTGGAAGCAGCGATCGCCACGGTCAAACAATATCCCCGGCGCTTATTTGCCGTATTATTCCTCGACCTAGACCGGCTAAAACTAATCAACGATAGCATGGGACACCTAGCCGGAGATCGGTTACTGGTAGCCTTTGCCGAACGCCTGACAAGCTGCCTGCGCCCCAGCGATACCGTCGCCCGACTGGGGGGGGACGAATTCACCATCCTGCTGGAAAACATCAGCGACGTGCGCGATGTTACCTTTGTCGCCGAACGGATTGTGAAAGCGATCGCCCATCCGTTTTACATCGAAGGACACGAAATATTCGCCAGCGCCAGCATCGGCATCGTCCTCAGCGGTTCACCCAGGGCGTCAGTTACCAACAACTTGATCGCCGCCCACGACGAAGCCACCCACGTTCTGCGCGATGCGGATACCGCCATGTATTGCGTCAAACAGCAGCGAAACCTCACCGGCTACGCCGTATTTAACCCCAAAATGTACGATCGGGCAATAGAGTCATTGCAGCTAGAAAATGACCTGAGAAAAGCCGTCGAAAACCGTCGGGAATTCGCGCTGCAATACCAGCCAATTTTTTCGTTAGTAACCGGCAGAATTTCTGGGTTTGAAGCCTTATTGCGCTGGCAACACCCACAACGAGGACAACTGTTACCCAATGAATTTATCCCCTTAGCCGAAGACACCGGATTAATCGTTCCTTTAGGGCGTTGGGTGTTGGCACAAGCTGCCATGCAAATGCGAATCTGGCAACTAGCATTTCCCACTGCACAGCCCTTGATCGTGAGCGTAAACATATCTTCCAAACAATTCCTTCACCCCGGACTCGTGCAACAAATCGACAAAATTCTTTGGGAAACAGGGTTAAACGGAAACTGTTTGAAACTAGAAATTACCGAAAGCACCCTGATCGATGATTCAGAAGAAACCGCTCTCATGCTACAGCAATTGAGACAACGCCAAATTGGTCTGTGTATTGACGACTTTGGGACGGGTTATTCATCTCTATCACACCTGACCCGCTTCCCCCTCAATACCTTAAAAATTGACCGCTCTTTTGTGAGTCAGATCGGCAAGCAGGGCCACAATGCCGCCATCCTTTGGACAATTGTTAACTTGGCTCACAATCTCGGCATGGATGTGATAGCAGAGGGGGTAGAAACAGCACTTCAACTAGAGCAACTGAAAAAATTGAAATGCGAACAGGTACAAGGCAACTATCTTTCCCCACCTGTAGACGCTAATGCTGCTGGCTTATTGCTAGCGGCGGGGCGCAAGCAGCGGGAGTATCGGGATTGAATTAAAAAGAGTAAATAGAATATTAAAAATATCGAAAGATATTAGATCGGGGTGCTTCTGTCTTGTAGAGTAGCTAACTACTAATTCATCGGAGGTAATTGCGAATAAACTTAATATTTTATGAGCAAGTACTCTCGAGAGATGAGGAATTAGCCAGTTTAAAGGAGCAAGGATTAAATTAGTTCCCAAAACAGAGGCAAGAAAGTTCAGATGAAAAACTCAACCGCAACCCAACAAACAGTCGATAAGAGCAAAAAAGAAAAGATTGATTTTAAAGCTTTTTTCGATTTATCCCCAGACATATTTTGCGTCCTAGAAAAGCGAGGAAACTTTCAACAAATGAACCCCGCAGTCAGCCGCATTTTAGGCTGGATTCCTGGAGAACTTTTGGGAATATCTTGGCTAGAATTAGTGCATCCAGAGGATTTATCGGTCAGCCTAGCAACTTTACAACATTGTCAGCCAGATCGTCCCTGCTATCTGTTAAATCGCTATCGTCACAAAAATGGTAGTTATCGCTGGCTGTCTTGGAGTTTATCTTGTTCGGAAGAAAAACAAATTTATGCAGTAGCTAAAGAAGAGGTGGGAGAGAAAAATAGCGGAAAAGAAATTCAAGAATCGCTAGTTCAAGCAGAAGTGAAAGCGCTTAAAAAAGAAAGACAAAGCCTTTATGCACTGCTCGAGCAACTGCCCGTATTTTTACATATTAGATCCGAAAACTCAACAGGGTTTTATAACCAACGCTTTCGGGAGATTTTTGGCGAACCGAACCACAAAGCATGTTTCATTTTGGATGGAGAAGTAGCGTCAACGCCTGAGTGTGTTAGTAAAGAGGATGACTCAGCTTTACCACGCACCAAAACACCTTGTTCCCTTTGTCCCACCTGCACTGTTTTTGCCACCAAAAAGACTCAAAGTTGGGAATGGATAGACCATCGCCACGGACGCACTTATGAAATTTACAACTATCCCTTTCAAGATATCAATGGGGAATTAAAAGTTGTAGAAATGGGGTTAGATATTACCGAAAATAAACAGCAGCGTCTCTGGAAAGTTCTCGACCTGATCTCGAATGAAATTTATATATTCGACGCCGCATCTTTGCGGTTTCAATATGTGAATGCTAGGGGGCGGCGCAACATGGGATACTCGAAAGAAGAGATGCAAAACTTCACCCCTTATGATATCAAACCGGGAATAAAAGAAGAGGACTTTCGCCGCGCGATCGCACCCTTACTTTCTGGCGAAGAAGAAAAATTAGTCTTCCAAAGCATTCACCAGCGTAAAGACGGGAGTACCTATCCAGTAGAAGTCCACTTACAACTGTTAAGAGAAAAGGGCGCTCCTCCTGTATTTCTGGCGGTCATCATAGACATTAGCGAACGCTTAAAAGTAGAAGCAACTTTGCGAGCAAAAGAAGCTCAAATTAAACAAAAAGCCGCAGAATTGGAAAAATCCCTTCACCAGCTGCAACGCACCCAAATGCAATTAGTTCAAAGCGAGAAAATGTCTTCTTTAGGACAACTCGTAGCGGGAGTTGCTCACGAAATTAACAACCCAGTTAACTTCATTTACGGGAATCTTCCCCATATCGAGAGATACAGTCAGGAATTGCTAGAAATTTTGCATTTGTACCAACAGCAATATCCAGGAGAAACAAAGGAAATTAAACAGAAAATACAAGACTGCGATTTAGAATTCTTGTGTCAGGACTTACCCAAGATTGTAGATTCGATCAAGTTAGGCACCAATCGCATCCGCGACATCGTTCTCAGCTTACGCAACTTCTCCAGACATGACGAATCTGCCCTAAAAGCGGTGGATATTCATACAGGAATCGACAGTACGTTAATGATTCTGCAAAACCGCCTTAGACCTAAACCAGATTATCCGGAGATTCAAGTCACTAAACAATATGGGAAGTTGCCGTTCATCGAATGCTATCCAGGTCAAATAAACCAAGTGTTTATGAACATACTCGCCAATGCAATTGACGCCCTTGAAACGCAAAATGCTCCCCGGAAAATCTCGATTTCTACTTCAATTAGATGTCCGGAAACAGGGGAGGATATTGCAGAAACTTGTCCGGGAATACCCTTAGCTGTAATTCGGATTTGCGACAATGGACCGGGAATCCCAGAAAAAGTTCGCCGCCGCATCTTTGAACCTTTCTTTACCACCAAACCCATTGGTAAAGGAACGGGTTTAGGATTGTCAATTTCCTACTCAATTGTTGTAGAAAAACACCAAGGTAACATGCACTGCATTTCCACACCCGGTCAAGGAACGGAATTCATTATCGAAATTCCAATTCGGCAAAGTTAAATTGGCAAGCTTGCTAATTGCTAATGGTTAATAGGTAATATTTCCATTAGCAATTAGCAAGCGATCAATTAGCAATTAGCATCAAAACCAACCATGAAGAATGTAATTTTTTACGAAAAACCTGGCTGCATTAACAATACCAAGCAAAAAGCCATGCTGGTAGCGGCGGGACACGAAGTTATCGCTCGAAATCTCCTGAAAACGCCTTGGACAGCAGAAACGCTGCGTCCGTTTTTTGGGGAATTACCCGTTAGCGAATGGTTTAACTATAGCGCCCCTCGCATTAAATCGGGAGAAATTATTCCAACCGAATTAGACGAGTCAACCGCTTTAGAATTTATGCTCGCAGATCCGCTTTTAATTCGGCGTCCTTTAATGCAAGTGGAGGAGGTTTTAATGGTAGGATTTAATCTAGAAAAAGTAGAGGCACAGATTGGGTTACGTCCAATCGATAACAAACCTCAAGATATCGAAACCTGTCCCCGCAGTCACGCAACAACCCCTTGTAAGTCCCCCATCTAAAAGTTAGCATCATGAATAATCCTTCCTTACCAGCAGATGATTTACCGCCGCCCAATCTAGACCTCAAAGATAGTTTAATGCGTTGGAACTTGGAACAGTCGCTCGCCAATTATTTTTTCCAAGCTTGCAACCAGCGGCAGCAAGCATTACTATCGACTTGTCAGTGGTATATTACCACTGGAAAAACGCCCACTTTGGTGATAGAATGCCCCGATGAAATCACGAATTGGCGCGTATTGAAATCGTTGGTAAAACTGGGCGGCGTCCTCAAGAAATTGGCAAGAAATGCCAAAATTAGAGTTGAACCGCCGCCTGGTATGGGAACAGCTTTTGAAATGCGGGTGGATGAATTATTTGTTTATAAATAACTCAAGTTGCTAGTTATCTCTCTCCTGGCAGCTAATGGCTAATCGCTAATGGCTAATATTAGGAAAAATGCTATATTAGCAATTAGCAATTAGCAATTAGCAATTAGCAATTAGCAATTAGCTTATTCCAAAGTTCGCACGCTTAATACTTGCGGGGGTGTAGCATCGGGGGGATAGAAGAAATTCACCGTGACGATGCGGCGATCTCTTGCAGGCATCCTCAGCGTTACCAAGGGTTCCCCTTGCTGTCCTTGGCGTTGCACTAGGTGAAAGTAACGCACCTGGGGTTGTCTGTTATCGTCTCGGTAGGAAACGCGCACCGTACCCCGAAAGAAAACCCGTCCTTGGGGGGGTTCGACAAAAAATAAGCGCTCGCGTGCATACTCTTGTTTAAACGGTGTTTGGATCGATATCGTCACCGTTTGCGGATTGCCGGTATTGTTAACTAAAGGCAAGATGGCGCGGTAATGCACCCCATAGTTACCGTGACCGTTGATGGCAGTATCGGCATAGCGCACCGCCATCGGCGCACTTTGCACCTGGTTAGTTCCCAAGGTTATCCGCGTCACCGTATTGATCGGATAGGAAATACCCCTTCCCCGTTGCGGAATGCTCAGCTTATCCTCTCCCGGTCGATCTGTAATGCGAGCATACCATTCCGAACCGATGGAAACCCCCGCCACGCGTCCAAACACCTTTTCTTCCCCTTCAATTCCCAGTTTGCTCGGATCCGTAGGCGTGCGATCGCGCGGTTCTGCTAATCTGCCAGTTACTAATAAATTTTGCCACTCTTCCAACAACGGCGCGCGAAAACGTTCCCGCGGATTGGCAAGCGCGTACATCGCCAAATTCGCCATATAAACCGGCGCCGAAGCTTGCAGTCTCATGTAGGTGGTGCGACCGCTCCCAGGTAATATAGGCAAGTTAAATAACATCCGACTCTGTTGCGGTGGAATTTCGATTTTTGTAGGAAATTCGGGTTCCCGCACATTTCGCAACACCTCATTCATCACTCGCGATCCGGGACCAGAATAAACCCTGCCATCGGGATTTTCCACGATTGACGGCAACTGGACAAACGGCGCATCGGGATTTGTGGCGTGACTCGCCGCTTGCAGAATTTCTAGAGTTACGGGTTCGTTATTGGGATTGTAAACCAATGCGCCTTGATACAGCGTCCGTCCTTGTCTCGAGGATCTGACAATGTGATGGGAAAAAAAGTCGAACCGTCCTACTAGCGGTTTGTTCAAGTGTGCGGCGGGAACTTGTTTCCCCTCACCAGGAAAGGTGGAAAGTAGAATTCCTTCGGTTTGCACCACTTCCGGACTGTTGCTATTGAACACCAAAACTCGATCGAGTTCTCCCGGTAAGGGACGAATTTCTTGGATTTGGGTCACAAAGCGGCGTTCGAGTACTGCTGGTTCTGCAATTTGCGCCAAAACAGAATTTGCCAATAAAAACCACATTGCCAAAGGACGAGTATTCGCAACAATTTGTTACAATACCATGTCCGTAGCAATTTTTTACACTCTTGTGCAGGTGTGCAGGCGTGCAGGTGGGATATTGAGAGAAATTTGACCAAAGATGATCGTTTCCACCCTACCATTGATATCCTGTCCGGTGGCATCAGTATCGTAAAAAGTGAGGGGACTTTGAGGACAAGGAAGACAACGAAGACAAGGAGAACAAGGAAGAGGGGTTTTTAAACAGTTGCTTACACCATAGTTTTACACAACCAATGTCACCCGCTCCTGAAGCTCACCTGCTCACCTGCTCACCTGCACCTGAAGCTCACCCGCTCCTCTGCTAAATTAAAGTCACCTGTTCCCCTGCGGTCAGTTCCCATGTGGTTAGTTGCAGTTTTTATCTGTCTTGGATCGCTCGTATCCTTGTGCCTCCACGAGTTCGGTCATGCAGTCGTCGCCTATTGAAGTGGAGATACTTCGGTTAAGGATAAAGGTTATTTGACTTTAAACCCGCTCAAATATACCGCTCCGGGATTAAGTTTAATGTTGCCGCTTTTTTTCCTCCTGATTGGGGGAATTGCGCTGCCGGGTGGCGCGGTTTATATTAATCAGAATCGGTTGGGCGATCGCCAATGGAAAAGTGCCGTCTCTGCTGCAGGTCCATGCGCCAATATGATTGTCGTTTTGCTGCTGTCGCTGCTTTTCCGAGTTGGGCAAAACTGGGATATTTCCAGTTGGATTTTCCCCAGTTTAGCTGGGAGCGTTGTTTTGAATATCTACGTGGTTCTGATTAATTTATTGCCCATTCCTTCCCTGGATGGTTATGGCATTATCGAACCTTGGTTACCACCCCATCTCCAACGGCAATTTAACCAGTTTGGCAAATATGGAATTTGGTTTTTGATTGGACTGCTTTGGTTTGTTCGTCCGTTTAATCAATTGCTCTGGAATATTACTGACACTGTCAGCGATTTTCTGGTAATTCCGACAAGGTTAGCTTTTCTAGGCGAGCGAATTTTTAGCCGATATTCGTTGTATATCGTCCTAGTGTTACTCGCACTATTATGGATATTCAGAGAGCGGAAAAGCGAACTTTATCGCCGAGGTAGTCAGTTAATTAACGCAAGTTGCTAGTTACATCAAGCGGTACTGGTAATGGCTAATCGCTAATGGCTAATGGGTAGTTGTCAAGAAGGCAAAAGCCTGTTAACCCAATTAGCAATTAGCAATTAGCAATTAGCAAGCTCGCAATTACCGCTGTCACAAGTTATAACTAGCAACTTGGGTTAATTAGTCATGGGAAATATCCAGAGGCAATTGCTGCTTTTGATAAAGCAATTCAAATCGAACCCAACTACGCAGAAGCTTGGTATTGGCGGGGGTATGCCTTTTGACAATCGGGAAAATATCAAGACTCGCTTCGCTCCTACGACAAAGCCATAGAAATCAAAGCAGACTATCCGGAAGCTTGGCAGGATAAAGGCGCCGTATTGAGGAGTTTACACCGCCATGAAGAGGCAAGTGCTTGTTATGAAAAAGCGATATAACTTCAGCCATACTTTCCGCTAGCTTGGCATAATAGAGGACTCGCTTTACACGATTTACAGCGCTATGAAGCAGCGAACGCTTCCTAGGATAAAGCAATTGAACTGCAATCAAACTATGGAGAAGCTTGGATGAACCGAGGGAATGCTTTAGCTTTATTGCACCGCGATGAAGCAGCAATAGAAGCTGATCATAAAGTCGGGCAAATTCAACCGGAATCTGCCGCTGGGATACAGCAAGTTAAAATGCTGCAAAAATTCCAGCGCTATGCAGAAACTCTCGCCGTCTACGATAAAAGATTGAAACTCAAACCAGAAGATCCAGATGCTTGGTATCGTCGCGGTTTAATTTTAGCCAAATTACAGCGGCAGAAGCATTACAATCTTATGAAACCGCGATCTCTTGTTACGATCGATTGATTAAACGCCATCCAAACAATCCACAAAATTATTATGACCGAGGCGCAATGCTAGAAAAATTACAGCGACAAACTGAAGCAGAATATTATGAAAACGCGATCGCCGCCAGCCACAAGCAGCTAAAATATGGTATCAAAAAGGCTGTTTGCTGGAAAAAATGCAACGGGATGAAGCAGCAATAGCTGCTTATGAAAAAGTTACTTCCATCCAGCCTGATTTTTATCAAGCTTGGTATAACCAAGGAATAATTTTGACAAAAATGCACGAAGACAATCAAGCTATTTATGCCTAGGACAAAACCCTAGAGACAATACCGGATAACAGCAGCGGGTTGATTGGGGGAAAAACATTAGCCGAGTGGCAGAGGTACGAGGCAGCAAGAGAATCATACGATAGAGCGATCGCCCTCTATCCTGAATTTTATGGATTTTGGTTATATATAGGTAATGCAGTTTATTACTTGGAAAAATATGAAGAAGCGATCGCGTTTTACGACAAAGGGATTCAACTCAAAGAAGACTGTACCAGTGCGGGGATCAACAGGGGAATCGCGATGATGAAATTAGAACGATACGAAGCAGCGAACGCTTGCTGTGAAAAAGCGATTCAAATCGAGTCTAATTGTCCTGATGCTTGGTATAACCAACTTGTTATGCACTGTGTGGTGAACCCTCTAGAGCGATTAAAAGCCTCCAGCAGGCACGGGTCCTCGACACAGAAGAGCGATTGAGAGAACTTGCCAAAACCGATGCAGACTTGGAAGCAATTCGAGAGCATCCGCTGTTGCAGAATTTGCTCAATTGAGGAGGACAGGACTTACGCAGGACAAACCTATCACCTTTGTTTCTGCGCAGAGAAACCCGGAATATGCGCGTAAGACCTCAGGAAAATGGGGGAGATGGAAAAGACTAGGTTTCTTACCCATGCTAAAACCCCTGCCTATAAGATAGACTGCATTACTATCTTCAGAGTGCATTGTTACCAGACCGAGAAACATCAGGACATCTGTAGCGATCGTTTAGCTACTCCTAGCGTTACCCGTGGCATCGGGAAGTAAATTACTATGGCGCTATTTAAAACAAAAAGTCTGTCTAAACCAGTAGGCAAAAAACAAAATCGGTTAGAAAATCAACATACACCCGCTACAGGGAAGTCGCTGACGCTGAGGCAGAAAGCCATCTTGGTCGTTGGGACAACCCTCGTGGGTCTGCTTGGGGTGCTGTATGCAACTTCGTCAGCGCTCTTGCTGAGCAACATTAAAGTTGCCGAAGAAGAAAACACGCGTCAAGCGGTTGAAAGCGTCTTAAGTATCTTTGCTCAAACAAAACAAGATTTTAGCGCCCGTTTTCCCGACTGGTCAGCTTGGGATGAAACTTATAGCTTTATCAAGCAAGGCAAGCCCAGCAATTATATCGAGTCGAACTTAACCGAACAAGCGCTTGCCAGCATGAAAGTCAATTTGGTGGTGTATATTAATTCTGCCGGGGAACTCGTCTACGGAACGGGGCTGGATATTAGACGCCAGAAAAAAATACGCGTACCCGCGGCGGTGAGAAAGCACATCGCTAAGGGCAGTTTGCTGTTACGTTCTGCCAATAAACGAGAGATTTTAACAGGAATCTTGTTGCTTGATTCTGGCCCAATGCTGGTCACATCCCAACCTATTCTTACGAGTAGGGGCAGCGGGCCAATGGGCGGTACTTTGATATTTGGGCGCTATTTAGACACCGCCAAAATTCAGAAATTGGCTAGTCGCTACCGCCTCACCTGGCAAGATATGAATGCAGCCAAACTACCGCCTGACTTTTTAGCAGCGCGTTCTTACTTGCTGGGGGAGGAGCAAAATAGCAGAAAAGATGCCCAATGTCTAATGTTCAATGCTTCATGCCCGATATTCGTTGATCCGCTCAACGAAGAAGCGATCGCAGGATACACCATCATTAACGACATATACGGGAAGCCAGCACTGCTGCTGCGGGTGGAAACAGCGAGAGAAATTTATCGGCAAGGCATCGCCAACTTGCGCTATCTGTTCGCTTCTTTAGCAATTGTAGGATTGGTATTTGGAGCGCTCGCTACTTTACTAACAGAAAAATTGCTCGCTAGCCAGCGTCAGCGAACAGAAAGCGAAGTCCGCTATCGCGCTGTCATCGCCCAAGCAACAGACGGAATCTTCTTAATAGATGCCCGCAGCAAACGCTTAATAGATGCCAACGCCGCCCTGGAAAAACTACTAGGTTACACGCTTAAAGAAATCTTGCAACTAACGCTTTACGATCTCCTCCTAGAAGAGCCGGAAAAAATCGACCGCACTCTGCAAAACCTAACAGCAGGGCAACATTTTACCGGCGAACAACAATACCGCCGTCGAGATGGCAGCATCGTGCAAGTTGAAGTCAAAGCCAACCAAATTGCTGACCCCGAAACAGAAATTTTATGCGTAGTCCTGCGCGACATTAGCGCCCGCAAGCAGGCAGAAAACGCAATGCTGCGTCAAGCACAAAAAGATCAGGCAGTAAATCGAGTCGTTCAATCCCTCCGCAACTCTCTGGAATTGAACACAATTTTTTCCACAGCAGTGTCAGAAATTGGCAGGCTTTTAAAAGTGGATCGGGCGACGATTATAGAATATTTTCCAGAGCAAAAACTGTGGCGGTGCGTAGGAGAATATCGGCAAAAACCCGACCTGCCTATTGGTCTGGGGTTGGAAATTCCCTATCGTAATAATTGGGTAACCCAGCGCCTCAAGCAACTAGAAATTATTCCCATTGATGATATCAGCCAGATAGAAGACGAAACGGTCAAAAACCTGGCTCAAATTTATCCCGGAGCTTGGTTAATTATCCCGTTGCGGGTTGACTCTTACAGCAGTTACGACACCCTATCAATTCCTGTTTGGGGGACGCTGAATTTGTTGCGACACTCAGCCCCCACCCCCTGGGAAGATTGGGAAGTCGAGTTAGCTAGCGCCATCGCCGATCAACTTGCGATCGCCATCCAACAATCGAAACTGTATCAACAAATTCAACAACTCAACGCCGATCTAGAAAACCAAGTCATCGAACGCACCGCCGAACTAGAACGATCCCTCAGCTACGAAGCCACCCTCAAACGCATTACCGACAAAGTCCGCGATTCTTTGGATGAATCTCAAATATTGCAAACCGCCGTGCAAGCGGTGGCAATCAGTTTGGGCGTTTACTCGTGCGATGCTGCATTATACGACCTGGAGCGCAGAACGTCAACAATTTGCTACGAATATATTTGCCCAGAAATTCCATCAGCAAAAGGGCTAACCTTGCAGATCGATGATTGGCCCGATATTTACGAGCAACTGTTGCAGGGACATTACGTTCAATACTGCTTCTGTGCCCTACCCGCTGCGTTACTTCGCAGTAGCAAGCTGGAGTTTACCATTTTGAGCTGTCCTTTAGTGGACGATCGGGGCATCTTGGGGGATATGTGGTTGTTTAAACCCCGCACAGAGTATTTTAGCGACCTAGAGATTCGACTGGTGCAGCAAGTGGCAAATCAGTGCGCGATCGCCATTCGTCAAGCTCGCCTTTACCAAGCCACCCAAGCGCAAGTAGAAGAACTAGAAAAGCTAAATCGTCTCAAAGATGACTTTTTGAGTACGGTTTCCCACGAATTACGCACCCCCATGTCCAACATCAAAATGGCTACTCAGATGTTAGAAATTGTTTTAAAACAAGCGGGTGCATTAGACACAGATTCGACAAAAGTACCGAGATACTTCAAAATATTGCACGAAGAATGTCAGCGAGAAACCAATTTAATTAACGATTTATTAGACTTGTCCCGCCTCGATGCTGGGGCTGAATCTTTAGTTTTATCCAGCATCGACCCCAAAATAGCGATTCTTCACATTGCCGAACTATTTGTAGAACGCATCCACAGTCAACAACAACAACTAGAAATTGACTTTCCCGCCCAACTTCCTCATATAACAACTGACCTATCGAAGCTAGAACGCATTATCACCGAACTGTTGAACAACGCATGTAAGTACACCCCAGCCGGAGAAAAAATTACTATATCAGCACGAGTTAAAGAGTCTGAAAAAACCATAAGCGAAAATCCAGAAAAACTTTTGTTCAGCGTCAAAAATTCGGGAGTTGAAATTCCCCCTAGCGAAATTAGCCGCATTTTTGAAAAATTTTACCGAATTCCGAACAGTAACCCTTGGAAACATGGCGGGACAGGTTTGGGGTTAGCCCTCGTGCAAAAACTCGTCACTTATCTGCACGGATCGATTCGAGTTGAGAGTGCAAATAACGAGATTTGTTTCACCGTTGAATTACCTCTTTGATCTGCAAACCGGAATCAAGACCTGTTATTTCACCAACGGCAGCAGCTATAAACCATACCACATAAGGCTTTTTGCAGGTTCAGCCTTTTTTGCTTTAGCGGCGATTGCTGTGAGAATTGCGTCATATCATGTCCGTTGAATTGCCCATAATAAAAAAACCTCACAGAGTCGTTGCGTAGGGACACGGCATCATAGATATCTCCCACAAACAGATAAAGTTAATCATGCCGTGTCCCGGCTTCTGATTATGGGTAATCGACCGGATATGATATCAGTCCCGATCATTTTGACCCAAACGGCGGTGTATGTCATCGACAGAGGAAATTGTTGGTTGGGAATTGATCCGCAGGGAATGTTTGTCCTCAGCCAACTCATAAGTGAGTGGTTGCGTGCGTTCGATCTGAGTTAGACCTTCCTGCCGCAAAGTTTCTGGGGGATATTTCGCCTTCAACGCTTCCAAAGCTGCCAAGCGATCGCTTATCGATGGGTGAGTTTCGCTTGCCATCGTGCCACCAGGCATTTTTTCCAGCAGTTTGAACCCTCGCGATCCTGCTTCTGGATCAAACCCAGCGCGAACAGAATACAAGTATCCAATTTGATCGGCCTCCAACTCATAAGCCCGAAGTTGTTCTATAATCTTTTGGCGTAGAGCCTCGATTCTTCGAGCCGCTTCTGCCTGATTCTTAGAAGAGGAGAGAATTTCCCGCAATTTGGAGTTAGCGTCCTGTTCTAGCGCGTACACTCTGTTATAGTGATCTTTGACGTAATGTCCAATTTCATGAGCAATGATAAAAGCCAGTGCGGAAGTATCTCCTTCAGTGATATCTAAAAGCCCTTGATAGAGTACAATTAGGTAGGCAGTATTGGCAGTCGCATTCACAGAATAGTCTTGTGACAAAATGATTCGCAAGTAAGGACTATCGACTTTGTTAGCCCTGATTAATCGTTCGGTAATCCGATAGATTACGTAAAAATTATTGGGTAGTTTAGCTTCAGCGACTTGATACCAACTAGCCGAGGTCGATCTTACAGCTACTTGGGTAGTAGAGGATTGGTTTTCTGCTGCTAAGAGAGGAGAAACAAAACCTATAGGGACTATGAGTGCTGCAACAGAGGCAATTATAGTTGCATATTTATTTAGAGAACTTAACATCATAATATAGCTCCTTGACCGCGAATTTAAGTCATATTCGGTCTGTTTTGCTTTTGGTTTTCTTGCTTTTATCCTAGTTGGATACAGACCCTATCTCTCCTATCTGTGTCCTACCTTAAAAACTGGTTGCTAAACAACTGAATGTAAGTTTGACATTGGTAATAATAAACTTGTGTAGTTATTTTGTTAGCAGTATGCAGCAGAGTGGGTGATGGAATAGTTCGTTATGCTACCCCAGATCCCACCCTACTGATAAGGTGCAAAATTTGACCGCCTAACTAGCGGCCCGATCGCCCTGTCAGTCAAAGCTTTAATAATTAAAGGTGCCAAAATCTATTGCTTAAGAGTTGGTGCGATCGCCTCCCCACAACCCACGAATCAATTTATTAGTTAATTCCTCACCAAACATCCGCACCGCCATCTGATTTCCCGGATCGCGTTCCGCACTGGTACGGCGCAAAAATAAATCCCGTTTTGCCAAAGAATCCCGTGTATCTTCTGGCACTGGTTCGGCTTCATTTACCCAAATTAGCCAGCGATCGAGCATTTCATTTGCTACTGTGCGAATCAGTGCCAAATTATCCTCTGTAACTGGACAGGTGTAGCATGGATTGATCGGCGATCGAAACAGGCGCATGTAAACACCTTTGCTCGTAAATAATGACAAATTTGGATTAGCCTGTAGCGTCAGATATGTCTGATTAACTGGTTCATAGTAGCGATCCAGGTATTCCAAATCGGTCAAAAGATCCGTTCTGGGAATGTAATCGATGTAGAAGAAAAGATTCGGCATCATGCCAAACTCAAACGCCAGATGGGGAACGCGGATATGGGGTTTCAACCAAGTAGTTAGACGCATGGCGCTGAAGTTTCGTTCGGGGTTGCGAAGCCAAGAATGCACCAACCAGTCAATTTCATTCCCAGATAAAGTTTTGAGCGATCCTTTTACAGTGCCATCAGCATTACTATATTCGTGTAAATCTTTTGTACCAGGATCTGGATGCAACTCAAAACGGGCGTCTACTTTCTGACGCAGTTCGTTGGTAATCGCCCAAAGTTGTTCAAACACAGGTGTATTATTTGCATCCGGTTGCTGCTGAATCATGGGTTGCCTCTACCTCCAGATATAGATATTTTATTTCAAAATCAAGTTTAATACGAATAAGAACCGAGCATTTTAGATGGCTGGGAAAACATGGATAAAATTCTCCTCATCGGCGTCACGGGTGGCACGGGTGGAAATGCAGTCAAGGGATTTCTAGAACAGGGAGTCAGTAACCTGCGCGCCATCACTCGCAAAATTGACCTCAACCGTCCTTCCCTATCCAAGATAAATGATGCAGGCGTCGAATTGGTTGAAGCTAACTTAGATGATCGGGAATCTCTTGTAGCAGCTTTTACAGGGATTTCCCATGTTTACTGTCACGCCACCGCTGGCGATTCATCCAAACCTGACCCTTTAGAAGTGGAGAGAGCAAAGCGAATTGCACAAGTTGCAAAACTTGCCGAAATTAAGCATTTTGTGTATAACTCCGCAGGTGGTGCAGACAGAAATTCTGGCATCGGTCATATTGAGCAAAAATATAAGATAGAGCAGATTTTAAAACAAGCTGGCTTACCCACAACTATGTTACGTGCCTGCTTATTTATGGAGGAATTTTGGAAGAAATACACGCGACCTTCTATTCTTAAGGGGAGTTTTCCTTTCTCTGTGCCACCTAATAAACCCTTACATTTGATTACAACAAAAGACATGGGTCGCGTTGCTGCTTATGTTATAAAACATCCCGACAAATATATCGGCAAAGAAATCGAACTCGCTGGCGATGTACTGACGCCAAAGCAGATGGCAGAGGTATTTTCCCAAGTGCAGGGAATACCTGTTATCCACAAAGAAGTACCCGCCTGGATTTTCTTACTTCTGTTCCGCAAGTCACTGTTTGATTTGATTGGGTGGTATCGCAATAAGGGTTATCAAGCTGATGTTAAGCAATTAAGGGAAGAGGAATTTCCTGGAATTTTGACGACCTTTAGGGAATTTCTAGAAGAGACTAATTGGGCGAATAAGGAACTGACTTACGAGAGTTTGTAAAGGTGGCGATCGCTTGCGCGAGTGCGTCAGCAAGTATCGCGCTTTTTTCGAGTGTTATGGTAGTACTGTCCAATCACCCCGTAATTGAGGGGTTTAGTGGGTTACTTACTGCTATGGCATCCGCAAATTTAATTGATACGTGTTTTCACTTACCGTACAATCCGCAACTTGTGGAAAGGGCAAAAGAACTGCGGAAAAACATGACACCGGCAGAAAAAAAGCTCTGGAATAATTACTTGAGAAGATTTCAATTTCGGGTTTTAAGGCAAAGACCGATTGATAATTTCATTGTTGACTTTTATTGTGCCAATTTGAAGTTAGTCATTGAGATTGATGGAGAGAAACATCCAGATTTGTCAAGACGCCTTGCAGCGGCGAAAGAAAATCCTGCCTTGCCCTCGCAACAGCCGGAAGATTACGGCGAAGCGGTATTAATTGAAGACATCAAATCGGCAGCCGCCGACCCGAAAATTAAAGCAGCAATTGAAGAATTGGCGGCTAAGGTAGAAGAAGCGGCGCAGGTAAATCCTAACTTGGAGAAGGCAATTCAAGAGTTAACTGAAAAGGTGAAACCGCAAGCAACTACAATTGAGAATTGGCAAGGAATAAATATTAAAGGCGTCAGGAATACTATCAATCATCCTAAATTTGAATTCGGCAGCAAATAAGGATAATTAAATACCTTTTGCCTACCTACACAACCGCCAGGGAATAAATTCCAAGGGCTTTTAGCTTAAGTCCACTTAAGTGGAATGAATATTAATTATCCATTCGATTAAAATGGACTTTCGCTATTAGCCCGGAAATTGATTTCCGGGCGGGTCGAAAGCGAAGCGAAGGGTTTGAATTATTCAAAAAATATATCAATCCGCAGACAATATGAATAACGAAAATTGGCAAGGCATCAACATCAAAGGCGGAAATAATACAATCAACAACCCGCAATTCATTCTTCCGCCCAAACCCATCACTCCCCCAAAATCCATCCCCTACCAAGGCACACCCCACTTCGTCGGACGGCAGCGGGAACTCGCAACGCTGCATCAAACCTGGCAAAACTCCCATCGCGTCGCCATCTCAGCCGTTGCCGGGATGGGGGGAGTTGGCAAAACCGAACTGGCGATTAAATATGCGCGGGAACATCAAGACGATTACCCTGGTGGGATTTGCTGGCTATCTGCCAGAGACGCGAATCTGGCTGCACAGATTTTGCAGTTTGCCCTGCTATCCCTGAAACTGGAAGTGCCGCAGCAGGATTGGCGCGGAAATCCGCTGACTCTCGCCCAACAGGTAGCCTGGTGCTGGCAACAGTGGCAACCCCCACAAGGGCGGGTGTTGGTGGTGTTGGATGATGTCACCGATTGGAAACAATGTCGCGGCATGTTGCCAACGGATAACCGCTTCTGCGTCTTGATGACGACGCGGCTGCGACGGCTATATACTAATTTTGTCGAACTTCCCCTGGATGTGCTGTCGGAAGCAGAGGCTTTGCAATTGTTGACGGCGATATTGGGGGAAAACGATCGGCGGCTTGTAGGGGGGCTTGTGGGGTGGGCGTCTCGCCCGCCAAGGGGAGAAAAGGGCAGGCAAGATGCCTACCCCACAAGTCCAACAGATGAAAAGGGCAGGCAAGATGCCTACCCCACAAGTCCAGAAGATGCCTACCCTACAGATGCAAAAGAGTTGTGCAACTGGCTGGGATATCTGCCCTTGGGTTTGGAATTGGTGGCGCGATATTTGGTGGAAGACCCCGATTTGTCGTTGGCAGTTTTGTTGCAGCGCTTGCAAGCGCAGTCATTGCAAGATGAGGCAATCGACGTTTCACAAGACGATTTGGATGCGACTGAAATGATTGCAAGGCGAGGGGTAAAAGCGGCTTTTGAATTAAGCTGGAAAGAACTCGAAAAGCAGACGCAGCGGGTGGGTGAGTTGTTGAGTTTGTTTGCACCAGATGCGTTTGCTTGGGAATGGGTAGAGTCGGCAAGTGAGTCGCTAAATTGGGCAAAGTCAGAGGTGAATGCGGCGAAAAAGCAACTACATAAGCGACATTTAATTGAGCGAGTAGAAGAGAGAGAAGCTTGCTACAAAATTCATCCTCTAATTCGGGAGTTTCTGCAATTAAATTTGGATGAGTCAGAACAGGCAGATAATGTTAGACAAGCTTTTGTCCCAGTGTTTGTGGAAATTGCCAAGACAATTCCCGATTCTCCCACTATTGATTTAATCGAATCGCTGAAATTCGCGATTCCCCATTTAGAAGAAGTTGCCGAAAATCTGACCAATGCGTTGAATGATGAAGATTTAATTTCGCCTTTTTGCGGTTTAGGCAGATTCTATGAAGGTCAGGGTTCATATTCGCTAGCAGAACCTTGGTGTCGGCAGTGTTTATCAGCAGTGAAAACCCGCTTAGGGGATGACCATCACTATGTTGCCACCAGTTTGAATAATCTGGCAGGACTCTACAATTCTCAAGTCCGCTACAGCGAAGCGGAACCTTTGTATTTGCAAGCTTTACAATTGAGAAAAAGACTGCTGGGAGAAGACCATCCGGATGTTGCCCTCAGTTTGAATAATCTGGCAGGACTCTACAATTCTCAAGTCCGCTACAGCGAAGCGGAACCTTTGTATTTGCAAGCTTTACAATTGAGAAAAAGACTGCTGGGAGAAGACCATCCGGATGTTGCCCTCAGTTTGAATAATCTGGCAGGACTCTACAATT